>JADGBV010000336.1 GCA_015231345.1 Planctomycetota bacterium | reverse complement strand
TCCAGGTAAAGATCCCATGACCAAATCCCAACTCATAGCCAAACTATCCAAACAGCAAGACCTCTCAATGAAGGATGCCAACACTGTCGTTGAAACCGTGTTCGAGGAGATCGCCTCATCACTGGAGAACGGGAGACGTATAGAGTTGCGGGGATTCGGATCATTTGGACTCAAGGAACGCCGCGCCAGGGAAGGCCGCAACCCGGCAATTGATCAGACATGCGGAAGGGACCACAGTAAACCAATGAAGGGTCAACTTCCGGAGCATACGCTTCGGAAAAGTTCTCTTTATAATAAGAACAAAGTACATCATGACGGGCACTTGTAAGACCATTACTGCTCACACCACTATTTTCTTCATTTTCATAACTGGCCTGACCAGTAGAAGATAAACCCACAATGGCAAGGCCGGGAATAATTCCGCCTTGAATGACATCTTTACGGTCCATGCCAGCAACGGCGCAGGTGTCGACTGAAACTGTGCGCACCACATCACCCATATCAGCAGTCTCGCCACCACCGTTTATGATACGCAGCCCATAACTTTGCAGAAGGGAAATGAATTTCTCGTTACCACGGATAATGGCCTCAATCACTTCACCTCCACAGGTTTTTGCATTGCGGTTAATGGTGCTTGAAAGCAAAATGCCATCGGTCGCCCCAACGCACAAAAGGTCATCAATATTCATCACGATAGAATCCTGCGCAATGCCTTCAAAAACTGAGACATCTCCTGTCTCTTTATAGTAGAGGTAAGCCAAAATGGATTTGGTGCCACTGCCATCAGAATGGATGATGGAGCATTTTTCAGGGTCTGTGCTGAGAAAATCCTCTGTTACTTTACAGAAAGCACTGGGAAACAAACCTTTATCTAGATTTTCCACTGCTTTATGGACGTCAGCTTTTGAGGCTGAAACCCCTCGATCTTGGTAGCGTGCTGTATTTTCTTCACTCATGGGGACGATGCTATGGAAAAAAACCTTTCCTCAAATGGCTCTAATCAAGTGGATGCAAAAAATCTTTGACAAAGACTGGACCCCAATAACCTTCACCGCCCCTTATTTTTTGAGAGAAACATGGCAAAGGTTAAGAAAGTTGGAGATGAACCCATCGAGAAGATGCTACGTCGCTTTCGTAGAGAATGTAACATAGATGGCATTAAAGAAGACTATAAAAAGTCTCTTCTTTATGAAAAACCAAGTGTTGTAAAGAAAAGAAAGAAACAAGAAGGAATCATCGAAACACGTCGTCGTAACAGACTTAAAAGCGTTATCCTTTAGTTATCGCAGACCAACCTTTGCCCAAACCAGCGGATATTTTCCGCTGGTTTATTAAGGGCACACAAGAAATTGATTATTTTTATTCCATTTAAATCCCATGGAAGATATTCTTATTAAAGGCCAAAAGTTCGAAGGTGCTTTATTAGCAACAGCTCAAGCCAATATCCTTATGATTAAAGCCAATATAGGCTTTCTTGGTTGCGGCTATTTTTCTATTGAAACAGCCGATAAGTTAAATGAGCCCTTAGCAATTGTAACGGGCGTCAAAAACTATGATGATATGCTTGAGGCCAGCATTATCAAAGTAAGCCAAGCTGCACAAAAAGCTGGCATTAATGTGGGCATGAAAGGAGCGGAAGCTCTTCTAATCATGAACTCACTAGCTTCAAGCTAAAAACAGCGTTTCGGCTCATCAACAGCCGCTTTTCACTTCCAAAGCTAAATTTCTCTGGGCTAAGGCGAAAAATCGAGACCTCAGCAAGCTAAACTCGTTTATCCTACGGCGTTGAAAACTCGGTTAAAACCACGAAATTGACTCACCATGGCATCAGTCGCCATATCGATGGATTTTTGAGCCAAAGCTACTTGCACCGCATCTACCGTTGCAGAAATACGACCATGGTCCGTATGGTTAGGATCATAAGAGGCAGCCACATCGGCGACAACATTACCGGCAGAAACTGTTGCAGAAGAGCCTTCCATTATTAAAACTCCATATAAAAAATGAGGAACCTCAGAATATAAACCGACATCACGCAGGTCAACATTCTTTATTTGAGCTCCTGAAAAGAAGTGCAGATGCGCTTATCGATCTATCTGTTTATTTACAATCAGAGGCTTCTTTTTTGCTAGAGACAAAGCCGCCGCCCACAGGATAAAAATAAGGAAATAGAAAAAATGACTGCCACGCAAACCATTACTTATGGCATCCGTGAATGTGATAATCATGCTCAAAAAGTACAAAGCATAAATTGTGTAATGATAAAATGGAGAGTCGAGATTCGCTTTTTCAAAGAGGTATTTGAAGGAGCTATAGTAGGGTTGCTGAGTAAAATCTTCGCTTTCTTCGAGCTCTCGAGCACACATCTCAACAGAAATCACCTGTCCGCCTTCACTTTGCTCTATAATCTCTTTGATATAAAAGCGGCCATAGCCAAATTGACCAGCCACTGCACATAAAGCCTGATAAAAATCATCTCCTCGCAATCGAATTTCAGAATGATCCAAATCTAACTCCCTCAAGTCTTAGCATTTCGTCGGTTTTGTGTAGCCAAGCCAAACTTCGACTTCGCTTCTTTTATGGTCTTCATAAAACGCGGCCGTCAAACCTCATAGCACAATTCTTTTCTGAGAAAAAGGAAAGCAAAAATAAAGAAATATTACTTGTTTTGCAAGGGTTTGCTTATAAAATTATCCATCCAATTCACTTATCTGATCATGTTCATGAGAAGCCTACTTATATTTCTCACTTTAATAACCATGGTCGTCAAATCTGCACAAGCAGCTCCAGACATCAACATCAATGGATCCATTAGCCAAACTTATGTTAAGTCCATGAAAAATAACTGGGAGCCCATCAAGGGCTCTGCTGACGGCTCTTTTGACTTCTCCGAAGTTTTACTGGGTTTCTCCGCCGATCTTACAGATCAACTTCGAGCTGGAGCCCAGCTTATTTCTCGTGATTTTGGTGAAGAGGATAATTTCAGGACCTATTTAGATTGGGGTTACGGAGATTATAGACTCAATGAGTTTTTTGGTCTTAGAGCCGGAAAAGTGAAGTACCCTCTCGGGTTTTATAATGAATCACGTGATATCGATAGCGCACGCTTAGGCATATTACTGAGCCAAGCCGCTTATAGAGAAGATTTTCGCTCTTTCGTCACTGCGGTGGAAGGCGTGAATTTTTATGGCGTTCTAGAATCCCCTACACATAACTGGGGGGCGCTTGATTACACCTTAACTTATGGAACTCTTAATTTCCCAGATAGCTTTATCATCAATCAAGGCTTATCAGAGTTCAGTCCAGGCGCATCAGTGCAAGCCGATCATCTTTATGGCTTTACTCTGACTTGGCACACTCCTCTTGAAGGCCTAAAACTAGGCTACACATTCAGTGATTTGGAAGCGGAATCTGATATGGTTAACGCATTCGGTCCTGGAATAGGAGAGAGTGCCTATGCTTACAGCCTACATGTCGAAACAGTTCTCTATGGTTTTGAATACACCAAGCAAAAATGGACTTTCGGAGGGGAAGTGGGTCATCAAATTTTATCATCCCAGTACAGCAACGGCATCAGTCAAGCATACGAACAGGCCATACCTTTTGTCGACGAAACAGTTCAAACGGCTATAGGAGGCATACTTCATTACTTGAAGCTCACTAATGAGGACAGAGAGTACTACTACCTGTATACATCCTATGAGTGGACAAATGATTTCTCATCACAAATCATGTACTCAAACCTCGAGCTCAAAGAAGACAAAAGAGACGACAGCGCTCACAGAGGCCTGACGCTAAGCATGCGCTACGACTTTAACGATTACATGATCGGCAAACTAGAATATCACGATATCAAAGGCACAGATGCTGCCACACCCAAAGATACGGGAACTCCAGTAGACAATCACTGGGGAATGTTCTTGACTCGTTTATCTTTTTCTTTTTAATGACTTTTTCATACCATAAATTGATATGGCTTAGCTTAATGCTAAGCTTCTGCCTTCTTCAAGGCAAAGCACATGCCGATATATTTATTATCGTATCTGAAGACTGCCCATTGGAATCAATTACAGCTTCAGAATTAAAGAAAATATTCACCGGTCGTGGCAAAAGCGCCTCCGGCATAAGGCTTAACCCTATTTTACTGAGCGATGGCAAAACACACCAAGAATTCCTTGCCCATTATGTCAAACGCACCTCCGCTCAACTTAAACAGTCATGGAAAAAAATTGTCTTCACAGGCAAAGCTAGCGCTCCTAAAAAGGCTAATACAGAAAAAGACGTCATCAGTGCTATAAAAAACAGCAATAAGCTTATTGGTTATATAAAAAACAAAGAGCTTGCGCAGGGTGTAAAAATCCTGAAAGTCTTGTAGGCTTTGGTCAACACTGAATCTTGATCCCCAGGGCTAACGCATTAAAATCATAAGTCATTGAAAAATAAGCCACA
>JADGBV010000335.1 GCA_015231345.1 Planctomycetota bacterium | reverse complement strand
TAACTATGAGGAGGAATCAGATGTGCCGTTTTAGAAAAACTGCGGGCATAGAGCCTACCGGACATACGCCCTTATTTTTGAATATTCAAAATACATTTCTAATCGGAAGTGCCGTCTCATCAGATGAAGTCAGTGCATTCCTAAGAACTCTTATCCCTCTAGCCAACATAACACCACTTTCACTCTGCACAAAATTAGCTGGCAAAACACCAGATTTGCTCTCCCAAATGTTTGCTGAGCAGAACCCCGAATTTATCAGAGCTATGATAAAAGCCATTCCAGGGTGGAAGTACAATGGAAATGCTAATATTTATCGAATCCATGGCAAGTATGACCATGTGATAAAATGTAAGGAGGCATCAGTCACTCTAAACGGCGGGCACTTGATTGCCATTACCCATGCGAATGAATGCCTCAAGGCCATTATGGAAATATCAAATAAGGGAATGTCCTATAACGAGAGCTGAGGACAAGATTTGTTTGCTTAAATCAAAAAATCATACTATAGATCCATGCCACATTCCGAACAACATCTCATCGAGACATCACAAGGAGTTATGAAACTCTTAGAGAAGTCCATTGGTGAATCCATCGTATTGGGAGTACTCAGAGACTCCCTAGCCCCTCCTCAAGGAGAAATTATCACGGCTATCGATGGTTCTTCCGGCTTGAGTTATCACTTTAAAGTAGGTTTTCGCTTTAGCATTCATACCTCTGCCCTGGGCAAGGTCGTACTAGCCTTTCTCCCTGAAGATGAAAGAGCAGCCTTGGTCAAAAGAATCCCCCTAACTCCCCTAACCCCTAACACCATCTGCTCAGAGAATGATTTCCTCGTGGAACTTAAAGAAACTTACCGCAAAGGTTACGGTGTTGATGTTTCTGAAGCCATCGAAGGCTGTCACTGCATTGGCGTACCAATTCTAAACGCAGAAAAAAGACCCATCGCCGGGCTATGGACATCAGCAGTAAAGACTCAAATCCCAGTTTCCTCATTTGAAGGCATTGCAGTTCAATTAAAGGAAGGCGCCAAACAAATTGAAGCCGCTCTGAATCAGCAAGAAGTTATTCGCCACCCCAACAGGGATCACATCAAAGGAGTTGTTGTCAAGTTGGCCAAAATCATAGAAGATCGTTTAGAGGAAGAATTGGATCTCCATGAAATCGCACAGTCTATGAATATAAGTTATTCTTGGTTCCGTAAGGTATTCAAGGAAGAATACGGTGTTAGCCCGAATCAATTTCTCATTAATTGCCGCATGGAAAAAGCTAGAGAATTATTGAGCACAGGAGATCTAGCCATCAAGGATATAGGCGAACAACTTTGCTTTAGCAACCAGTATTACTTTTCGACTCTTTTCAAAAAGAAGCACCAAATTTCACCTGAAGGGTTCCGAAAAAAACATAAGGATTCTGCAGCAAATAATTAAAAGGACCAGGAACAAGTAATTTCAGATTCATCGCAGTCCTTAGTGCCAAAAAGTATAAAGTGGAATCACAGAATATCTATTATTTTCACGAATTTATTCCTTACACTGGATAGATAACCATCATCTAATCACAATTCCTCTTAAGTTCATGAAACCCGACCACCTTATGAATAAATATTCTCTTTTCAGTCTTCTGCTCCTCTTTATAAGTTCTTCGTTATGGGCGAATGAGTATAATTTACTATTAGCCGATCACACCAAAAAAGAGCTAAGTATAAGGACAAAAGACGGTAAGATCAAATGGAAACATAAAGCCCATGCTCTTTTCGATGCCTGGATCTTAGCTGACGGTAGCCTGGTTTATTCCACTAGAGACACCATTGAAAAAATGACACCAGACATCAAATCTGGCTTTGGAGGAAAGTTTCACTGGAGATATCGATATGCCACTGGCATAAAAGAAAAAGTCAAACCCAAAGGTGTGATATACGGATGTTCACCTCTAAAGAACGGGCACTTCATTATCACCGAATCAGGAACTCATCGACTTGTGGAGATCAATGACCTAGGAAAAGTCATTCACACCATAACCCTTCCTCCCAGTAAAGGTCATTATTCTAATACCTTAAGGCTGACACGACCGACTGAACAAGGAACTTACCTCGTGCCCTTATTTGCCAAAGGGCATATTGTGGAAGTAGACGAAAAAGGTCAAAATATCAGCACCATTGATGTTGGCAAGCACTGCACATCTCAAGACTTCTCTGCCTATGAGGCCCTACCCCTCCCCAACCAAAGAATGCTGATTTCCTGTGGGCCGGCCGACAAAGTCATGATCTTCAATAAAACAGGACAGCCGGAATGGTCCCTTGAGGCAAATGATATTGCTTCAGAAGTCAACCTCCATTGGGTGACCAAAATTGTTCCTTTAGATAATGGTAATATTATCATCTGCAACTATGCCAAAGGGAAAGCCAAGGTGAAGGCATTTGAAATTACACCTAAAAAAGAGATCGTATGGAAACTGACTGATGAATCCGTAAAAGGATTGACGAGCCTGCAATTACTAGATGACCAACTGAAGCCTTTGTAATACTCGATTCATCTCACTGACAAAGGGCATCAATCACTATTTCCGCAGGGCTAATTTTTAGGAATATTCCTGCATGAAGATACATAAACAATCAGACTGCCCTCAACAAATCTAAGTTCAGCTGTTAAATACGATTATTTGACAGGATTACAGGGTGACCTGAATGAATTTCAATGCCTTACGCACTAAAGTTCATCAAGGTAACCTCATAACAATTCTAAAGCCTACGTTGTGGACTTTTTGCCACGCAGGGTAAGTGTATTTTATTCTAACTGAGCATCTTGCAGGACGATCCAGATAAGACCCGCCTTTAACCACTTTTTCTCCATTGCTTTCCGTGAGTGTCCATTCGGCGACGTTACCATGCATATCATGGAGTCCGAATGAATTGGCCTGGTAATTGCCGATAGTTATGGTGGCAATATGTCCGTCGTCAAATCTTCTATCCGCAAATATTACTCCTTCAGGAGCTGTATTAGAAGCGTCACCGGCTATGGCAAAGAAATGCTCCTTTTTCCTATAGCCTAATTCTGCAAAGCTTTTGTCAGCCATATTGGCATATGTTGAAAAGTCATCGTTAATGGTGCCGTAAGAAAAGAGAGTCTGGCTTCCGGCTCGGCAAGCCAATTGCCATTGTTGTTCACTTGGCAAGGTAATTTCATATCCGGATTTTTTGGATAACCACTGACAAAAAGCCATGGCTTCATTCCAGGATACTTTGAGGACTGGCTGCAAGGGTGTGTTTAAGGGGAGTCCTTTGCCGTCGGAACGTTCCAGGTGACGTTTGGTATAGTGGTGACTATCGTGATTGGGGTCATATGCATTGTATTGCTCATTGCTAATTTCGCATGTGCCCATCCAAAATGGTTCTTGGGCTGGCACCTTAACCAATTGAATGGATAGCCCTTCTCCCATCTCGATCTTTTTGAAGTCTTTATTCCATTTGTCTTTTGGAAGTAATTTGAACTCCTGAGGTTTTGAGGTTCTTTCTTTTATATCTGCTGGAATTTTCATGGGTGTTTCGTCATACTTGCTGTTACTGATTGTGACAGGCGGGTTGTAGTCCAAATTGGAATACATTTTATTGAGTTCCTGCCTGCGCAGATGATGTTTGGTGGGGATTTCGCGATTGAATACATCCTGCCAAGTTCCGTGACAAGGGCCATTAAGGTCGATCCAAGTAATCAGTCGATCCCAAGCTTCGGCGTCTAGATTCACACCATGGTGACCTTGTTGAAGCATTTGAATCAACTCACTGGTATCGGCATGGTAATGCCCAGGAGTGAGCAAAGAGACATCGTCACCCACATTAACGCGGCGAATATAATGCACCAAGGCTTCGTAGGCTGGGGTGTAACGGATCTTACCACCGTACATAGCCAAATGATCTTTGTGCATACGCATTAAATCATAACGCCCCGGCAGAAGCCCTTTATAATTGGGAACTTGATCTTCCGGCCTAAGGTCCGGCCTCCCTTCTTTGCCATTGTGACATTGGAGACAGTATTTATTCAATACGGGTTGAACTTCCCTGGCGAAATCAAAGCCCCTGGCGGGGCCATACCAGGGCTTGATTTTGCTTGGCGCCTTACTGGAGGCTAGACTTCGTTTTGATAGAGGAGCGTCCATGGGAGATTCGTGGCAACCGACACATGAAAGGATTTCCCCTGGCATGGCTGTCATCCAGGTTCTCATCAGTTGAACGGCTTTTCCTTCATTATCCAATGGCTGTATGGCAATGGGAGTATTTGCTGGGATTTTGAATATGGCCGAGCCATCCTTTTCTACGGGTGCCGTCCCCAATATACTCATAGCATCCCATGGGCCGTTGATGCCAATTTTATCTTGTCCAGCCAATCCGCTGTACCCAAAATCATAAGCAAGAATCCTCATGCTTTTGACAATATCACGAGGGACACCTTTAAGTCCGGGGCCTT
>JADGBV010000334.1 GCA_015231345.1 Planctomycetota bacterium | reverse complement strand
CTTACTTCTGCATTCCAGTAGATTGTGATCTCATTAGAGGCGTAACTGCTCTGATCGTCAACAAATGATTTTGCTGGATATGAGCTTTGATATTGCACTTTTTTGCGATCCTGTTTTCCACTGTTTGGTCCTCCCGAAAGAAGACCAGGTACAGGGTCATTGACTTTATCGGCGTTTGATTGTCGGTGGTGAATGTTCTTTACTGGTTTGGAGCCAAAACCAGTCATAAAGCAGTAGCCAACGCCGTTTTTTCCCATTAGATAGTCTGCGATTTCTGCAGCAGCTTTAATATAGGTTTTATCTTGACTCTGCTCGAAGGCGAAGACCAGAAAAACGCCTTGGAATGCCACGTCTCCATTTGAACCCCAACGGTAACTGATATCGGGGAGTCGAGCTGGACTCGAATTGATCTGAGCACAAATTTGATCTGCTCTTTTGAAAAGGCTTTGCTTGAGTTGCATATGTTGCACTTTGCTTAATACGTTTTTGTGTCGAGTCAGTGTGATTAGTGCATTCGAGTTTAAGCTGCTCCAGCCAGATTGACTATATTGATTGAAGATCAGCTTGTTTTGATTGATGACTTGTAGGTATTTCTTTTCCCCTGTCGCCACGAGTAGTTCTGTGGCAGCAAGAAAGAAGTTGTCTCTCATATTGTTGTCGCCGTATTCTCCTGTAGAGATATCACTCGGGTTTTTGAAGAGTACTCGGGGATTATCTTCTGCCCATTGATAAGCACTCAGTGCTCTTTCTAGGCAATCTTTAGTGTAGGTTCGACCATAGGGTTTCATTAGGCGGCTGGCCATGGCCATTACAGCAGCGAAATCTAGGGTGGAGGCTGTAGACTTCCCTATCAACAATCGTTTCTTTTTGGCTTGGTGCGGCAAAATGATACCTTCGAAGCGAGCGGTTGTGAGTTTGAAAAACACTCCTCCGTCATCATCTTGCATCGTTTTTAGCCAATCCAATTCAACTTTAATTTCGTCTAGAAGATCACTTATCCCATTTCTAGATTGAGGAATATTGAGTGATCCGTCTTTAATAATTCGCGGATATTTTTCGTATAGAGACAAGAGGCGATAGACAGCATAAGCCCCAGGCACAACGTACTTTCCGAAATCGCCAGCATCATACCAGCCGCCAGGTGATGATAGGGTGCCTGTTTTTTTTCCGCTAGAAGGGTGATATTGGCATTCGGTATCAGGGTGCCCCAGTGGGCGAGCCCATTTTCCAGCATGCTGTTCTTTGAGCTCTTCGGAGCAGCGTAAATAATACAAGGCTTTTATGCTGGCCTTAGAGACGTCTTTGTAAACATTGGAGGAGATTTTAAAAATTTCACTCTTGGTGTTTCCCACTTGTAAACTGTAGCTATCGCTTCGAGTTAGCTTTGAAAAGTCGGCTAGTTTTACACTTTCTCCAGAATCCGTCCAGTTTTTCGCAGGGGATAAAGTTCCCTGGTAAACGCATTGGCTTCCCTTGAGGATCTGGAAGCTCGTTTCTTCGCTATTGATGACTAGCGCTACTTTATTGGCCTTTGGCAAATAGCCGATTTGATTAAAGCGGATCTCGTCACTCATAGAAGGGAGGGTAGAGAAAAGAAAAAGCAGAAGCCATAGTTGAAGAATTTTAGTCATGATGAATTAATTTGAGATATAATAGGTTTTTGGATGCCCCCTTTAATTTAAGGGTATTTATGACTGAACGATCAGTAGCTTGCTCCAAAAGGGAGTTATAACTTTAGATCACCAAAAGAGCCAGGCATTTGCTTTAAGTGCTTTTTCAGCAAATTTTTCATCTTCTCTAACCTGCTTTTATACTCTGGGTCTTTGACTAAGTTCTTGGTTTCATGGGGATCTTTTGACAGATCATAGAGCTGATCAGGAGCAAAGTAGGCCTCTGTCCTTCCATAGCTTCCATGCTCAGCGTGTTGACCACCAGGAATAATAGAAAAGTGGCTATACTTTGCCATGGGGTCGTCATTGACCGTAGGGATCTTCATTTTTATTCGTTCACTGTTGTATTCTTCGAGTACCGCGGATCTTTCCTGAGGGGTCCTTTCATTAGCGAATTTGGGGTATCGGATGGCCATATACTTCAGGTCACCCATTATCACACCCCGGGCAAAACCCAGCTCAAAAAATGAAGCTTCACGGGACTGGGCGCCCTGACCATCCAAAACACTTTTGAAAGATTGACCGTCAAAGTGCCCCTCCAACTGGCCTCCACCAGCAAACTCAACAATAGTCGGAGCAAAGTCAATATTCTGAACCAAGGCGTCAGATACATGCCCGCACTTAAAGCCATTGGACTTCCATATAATACTTGGGTTATGAATACCACCTTGATACAAATGCCCTTTGGCTTTTTGACCATGGTCGTTGAAAAAGAATATTATGGTATTATCCATCAGTTGATATTCCTCCAGCTTGCCAAGAAGAGCTCCCAGGGCGTCATCTAGCCATAAAACAAGCTCCTTGTCCTGCCCCTTGATTCCCGCAGCCTTTACTCTTTTAGGTAGGGTTTTACGGTCGGGCATCACTCGGGGGATGTTGTTTATATAGCCATTGGCTGTTATGGTGGGGTCTGCCTTCCATGATCTTTCGGGTTGTGTCGGACCATGGGGGATGGTGGTTGCGAAGTAAAGAAAGAAAGGCTGTTTTTTGTATTTATCTATAAAATCTACCCCGGCCGAAGCAATCCACTCCATATTCTGCATAGCCAAATGACCTAGGCCAATCCAGTTGGGGTTGTCATAATAAACACTCTCCGCATAATCGAAACCCGTATTAAGGATCGCATTTTTCGTTTTCTTGTAATTGCGTTTCACCTTGGCCATAACCTCTGACTTACGAGGATCGGCCCAATAATCCTTGAAACTTTCCAGGTCATTAACTTCAATCACATGATTCTTACCCACCATACCAGTAGCATAACCTAACTCTTTTAAATAATGAGGAATAATTTTATCCTTTTTGGTGACAAAGGAGTTCCATTGAATCACCGTTTGGCCATCGTTCTTCTTTGTGAAATTGATGAATTCATCATTGGTGGCCCTGCTGGCATAACGACCGGTGAGGCAGTTAAAACGGCTCGGCGTACAAACGGGAGAAGCTACGTATTGATTCTTCAGCAAAACACCTTCCCTGGCCAAGCGGTCGATATTGGGAGTGAGGTTCTGACCTTTGCCCTGAGGGAGGCAATTGAACATGTCGGGGTACATATCATCGGCGATGAAAAATATGATATTGGGCCTCTCTCCTTTATTCAAAGAATTACTAGAGGAGACACCTAGATTGGAAGTTGATATCAATTGAAAAAGAAGGAGAATGGCCATAAAAAGGGGCAACTTCCTAACCCCTCCTTGATCAATAAAGCTCATATCATCCCTGTGCTGAGAATAGGTTGTTTTTATGCGCAAGGCAAATAAGTTTGTCATTATAAAAATCCTTCCTAATTTTATTATAGTTATCACGAATCACGTTAAAAGAATGCCACTGAATGTATTGGCCCTTACTACTGGGCTGCCCCCTCAGATAACTCACTACTAACTTCTTCCAGCTGTTTTTCCATCTTTAAGTCAATCTTATAAAATAATACGGCGCCAGCCGTAAGAAGTGCAAAAGCCGCCGGGATTAAGCTCATTATGAGCTGCAAACCATGCAAAGTTTCAGCAGACTGCTCTTCATTAGCCTTGAAGCCAAAGTAACTCAACAACCAAAGGGAAATGGCCGGTCCAATGGACCAGCCTATTTTCTGAGAAAAGGTACCCGCTGAAAACAGAAGCCCCGTCGACCTTTGCCCCAGCTTCCAGGCGCCATAATCGGCAGTATCAGCTATCATGGACCAAAACAATGGCATAAGGGGCGCAGCCACAAAGGAACTAATGAATTGGTGAATCATAACCAGGTAGATACTTTTCGGGTCGATAAAATAAAATGAGGCAATCAAAAAGGCAGATGCAAAATTGATAATCACGTAAGCCTTCTTCTTTCCACCCAGCAAAGCACTGACTTTTTGGGTAAACAGCACGCCCACCAAAGGAACCACATTACTAACCACCAAAAACAGACTCCCCCAGTGCTCATTCCCGGCGGCGTATTTAAAATAGTGGATGGTTGCCCCTCCACGAATGGCAATCCACATAATGGTAAGAACGCTAACAACAATCATGACCAGCCATGGACCATTACTTAGCAAAGCCTTGAAGTCATTGACGACAGAGGTATTCTGTGATTTGGGCGGCTTGATCCTTTCTTTGGTGGCCATATAAGTAAACAAGAAGAAGCCACAAGCCATAAAGGCGTAGAGGGTTACAGTAAGGGTAAATCCCAATTTGTCGTCACCTTGCCCAAAAACACCGACCAGGTATAGCATGGTTCCGCTCACAAAAAAGTTGGCGGCAAAGGCTCCAATAAAACGATAAGAAGCCAAAACGGTTCTCTCTGAAGAATTGGCCGTCATTACACCCATCATG
>JADGBV010000333.1 GCA_015231345.1 Planctomycetota bacterium | reverse complement strand
CAGCCCTACATCTGCGAGATCATCATCAGTAAGTTTTTCAAAATAGGCTAATGAGGAAGAGAGTTTTCCTTGAGCCGCATCCAACCAGCCTAAATTATAGTATAAATCAACTCGCGTTTCCTTATCTGGGTCCAATTGCAAAGCATCTTTAAATATGCTTTTCGCTTCATCTAAGCGTCCTTTTTCATATAAACAAGCCCCCTTCCAGAAGTAATACGAAGCCAAGAGCTGAGAACGCCTTCTCTTAGCGATTAACTCATCGAAAGTCTTAATGGCAAGGTTATAATCTGGCGCCGGCAAATAAAAATAGCATTTTCCTAAGTAAAAAAGTGCATTTTCATAATCTCGGAAGCTTAAGTATTTTTTAGTCAACTCAGAGAAAACCTTCTGAGCTTCATGATAGTACTCGCGAAAAAAGAAATCCTGTCCCTGCTTATAAAGGGCCATCATCCTTTCTCGTGGAGCGAGACTGTGCTTCACATCATCTAAAACCTTAGAAACATTGATCTCAGTGTACTCTTCTGGAAAAGCCAAACCTTTATCCGTATAGGCGTCAAAAAGAGCCCAAGCCTTATAAAACTGAATGCTTGGCCAAACCACTGAGCCTTTTTCATAACGAGTCTCAAATTCCTTAATGTAGCGCAAAGCCTGGATCTGAGCCCCCCTCTCCATTAACCCACCAATGAGGTACTGAAAAACCTTTTGTGCCCTATCACCTTCCTGGTCATACTGACTTTGACTGAGGTAATCTAAGGATTTCTCCTCCACAAATAAGAAAAGATGATCGTTATATGCCTGCCTTATTAGAGCATAACTCTCCGCTTCATCATTAGCCCAAAGCGGGGCTGCCAAAAAAATGATCAATAATAATGAGAAAAATCTTGTTTTCATTTTAGCTGTTTCAGTTTTTCAAGAACAGATGGGGGAACAAAGGCACTCACGTCCCCTCCCAATGAGTGAATTTGCCTAACCAAACTCGAGCTGACCCCTTGCAAAGCACCGGGAGCCAAAAGAACAACAGTTTCTAAACCCTCTCCTATTTGATGATTCGCTTCTGCCATCACTTGTTCATAGCTTAAATCGGCTGCAGATCGAACCCCTTTGACAATAGCGTCAATTTTATGCACCTTCGCATATTCGACCAGAAGTCCAGACCAAAGATCCACTTTAACCCTGGAATCCTTAGCAAAGACAGTTTGAACCTGCTCAACACGCTCTTCTGCACTAAACCACGAGGCCTTCTCTGGGTTATATGAGATCAGCACGCTCACCTGGTCGAAGAGCTGAGCTGCTCGTTCAACAATGGATACGTGCCCCATGGTCAGAGGATCAAAAGAACCTGGGTAAACTACATGCATAATTCACTCTTCATATGAGCTCATTGTAAAGGAGTCAGCAGGACGCAACGATAAATTCATAGCAATCAATCGAAAGGCATGCGGTAATTTGGAGCATTTTCGCCAAAAATCTGCGGACCAAAGCGAAGAATGAGAGTGGAGCCAGATGACTCGATATCGTATTTAAGCTCAACTTCGCCCCGAAGGCAATGAAAAAGCTGCCCGTAGACAACTTTCATTTCCCTAAAACCATGCTTATAAAGCCCCCTGCGATCTTCTTTTTCAATTCCTGGCTCTGCATCATAACTGGTATAAGCCATCACATCCCAATTAATTCCATAATAACTTAACCTAAAATCATGACGATCAAGAATATTAGCGTTTGGATTCGCTAAACTTTTAGAATAGGCGTGCTCATAGCTGAAAATGTAGCGATCTAAGCTATAAGACAAACCATTACGCACTGATGGCACCTGGCCATGAAAAGTATTGATGCGAATATCTGATGATAAACGCAAAGTTCTTAGCGGATAAAAAGACTGGTACACAGCTGCATCATAGGAAGAACGCCTAGTTTCACCAAAAAAACGAGTTCTATCTTCACCCCTATTATAGAAGGTATAGCGTAAGATAGATGAGTAAAGAGGACGCACCTTGCCTGACTTATCTTTTAAATAAATATCATTATCAAGTCGGTAAACCGTCTGTAAGCGCGGGTCCGCACGGTAATCCAGGTAATCAACAGGAGCCAAAACTTGCGAAGAGCGATCATAACTGGATGGTCCCTCATAGTCCATTGATATACTAGGTCGGAGTTGGTGTTTTAATTTTCGATTGGCTACATCAAAATAGCCTGTCACCGTATTAGATAAAACCAAGCCACCTATGGAACGGTGTTGATTTTTCCAATCAGCCAATTTTTCCTCGTGACTATTAGCATTATGCCATGTCACACCTTGGCCTAAATACTCAGCATCTAAACTTTGCTCGTAAATTAATAAGCGCTGCCCAACATAAGGGGTGAGGTTCAAATATGGCCCAGCATCATAACTTTTTTCAATCTTTTGCTCCCAGTCGACTCGGAGAGTTAAAAAGTCATTCACGCTATCATGACCATAGACAGCTTGTTCATCTTCACGAGTCAAAGCTCGGCCATAACGAGCCCCCTGGTAGGCGACACCGAATGAATTTGAATAGAGAATATCGGTGCCAAAGACTGGAAATGGCAAATAGCGCCCTCTAAAATTACCGTACTTCACCGTATTTCTTGTAAGCTCCTCGTCCACCGGAAAGAGGGTGGAAAGGCTAAAAAAGGCATTTCCTTCAGAATAATCGAGAGATAAACTATTTTCCAAGCGACGACCCGTGCGAAACTCATCTTCGTAATATTCTTTTAAAAAGGAATCACGGTCTTGAATCCCCCCTGTATCAGGAGCTGCATAGAGATTTCTAGAAACCACTCCGCCGCCACCTGTCCAGTAATACTCTTCCCTTGGGGTTAAATAATGGGCTTCAGCTGTCAGTTTCATATTTGTGGCGACATCTGAACGGTGGTAATAATCCAGTCGATGACGCAATTGGTCAATACCGACATGACTCCCGGCATTACTACGCCAGCTTTCATCGTACATATGCACAGAGGCTTTCGTCGTTGAAGAATCAGAGGGGTGATCGTCCAGCCAGTCTAATTTATAAGCAAAACCTCTTGCTTCACGAAAATCTAAACCAACTTTAAGTCTTTCGTCTAAAGTTTTCGGCAAAGCTAAAGTTTGAAAAGTAGCATATTTACCCCACTCCCCCTTACTACCAAAAGTCCATCTTGTCCATGGCCAATCATGATGCAGGTCCCTGAAAAAATAGGGAAAGTAAAAATAAGGAACACGCATCAGTCGAGGCCTCATATTCCACATCTGAATATTGTCATCAGAAGAAAATTCTGCGCTTGATGCATATAAGTCATGGTGTGGAGGATTGTGATCACAATCAGAGAAAGTCGGTTTACGCAAAATCATGCGCGGTTCGCCATGTATATTTTCTGAAAACTCAGCCCACTGGGCAGAAAAAAAGTAGTTTCTCGAAGCCTTATGTCTTGGGTTATTGAGTAGTAATCGTAGCTGCTTGGGGGGAGTGCGGATAATTTCTCCTTGAATACTACTCGTCTGACCCAACTTTGTTTTATAATTATAGTCAAAATATAAGGTGCGCATTTTATGACCGGGCTTTGAAATCACCACATCACCAAAAAGCGTTAAATTGCCTGAAGCACGGTCAAATTTCATAAAGTCAGACGATAAAGTATAGCCTCCATAGTAAAGATCACTCCGACCATCAGACAAAAGCACATTACCCGATTTCACAATATCACCGCTGGTGCTAATACGCAATTTCCCTTTTGGGGCGGCAATTAAGCCAATGGAAAGAAGGTGAAAAAGCAGAATGAGGGCTAAGATTCGCACCCCCACCACAAAAAAATGTTTCTTAGTAAGCAATAAAATATGCAAAAAAGCAAAGGCCCATTGAACAAGAAAATCCCTTACCTCAAGTGGCACCAGCAAGAAGAAATTATTTCAAGGATAAAAAAAGGCGAAGTTGGCATCACACCCACTGAAACTGTGGCTGGAATACTAGCTTTACCGAGTGAAGAGGAACGTATTAACGCCATAAAAGAAAGCCCCGATACAAAACCTTTAGCTCATATTATTGCCTCAGCAGAGCACTGCCGAGGTCTTTGGGGAGATTTACCGCCAGGCTCTACAAATCTTGCCTCATTTTGGCCAGGGCCACTTACGCTCATTGCAGGCCCAGGGGAAGGCCTCGCTTTACGCGTTCCTAAGATCCCTGAATTACAAGACATAATAAGCGCAACAGGACCTTTAGTCTGTACCAGCGCTAATTTTTCTGGAGAAAATCCGGCCCAAGTTCCAAGAGATGTGCCGAACTCGCTACTTAACAGAATTGACTTTATCATCGATGAAGAACCTGAAGCTGGTCTGGGCGAAGCCTCGACGATACTTAAGTATTCAGGTTGCCATTGGCATTGCCTTCGCCAAGGCGCTTTAGGGGAAAATGACTGGAAAAATGCGCTCGATCATCAAAGCAAACATTAAGCTTTTACTGGACAAACTCAAATTCCCGTTATAG
>JADGBV010000332.1 GCA_015231345.1 Planctomycetota bacterium | reverse complement strand
CCTCACCAGCTTGTGTCTCTACAATTGGCAGTGCTGTTAATGAGCCACCTGATTTGGAGTATTTGATCACAGCTAGATTATCATCATTCATTGCCGCTAGGTCTTTTTTAGCTATTTCGAGTTCATAAGGCCAGTAAATGCGGTCTGTTACTCCTTTTTCTGATTCGCTTAAATTCTTATCAGCAATCACATAGCGAGTCGCCATACGAGCAGAACGTTCAAGAAGACGTGAGTGTAAATAGAAAACATCACCAGGGAATGCTTCACGCCCAGGAGGTCTTCTTAGCAGCAAGGACAATTGACGATAAGCCGTCGCTTGTTTTGTTAAGTCATCATAAACACAGAGAGTTGGTTTATTTTCGTCGTACATAAAGTACTCAGCCATGGCGCAGCCCGAATAAGGCGCGATAAACTGAAGAGGCGCAGGCACATCAGCCGTTGCACTTACGATAATGGTATATTCCATTGCACCGAGTTCAGTGAGTTTTTGCACAACACTTGCCACAGTAGAGGCCTTCTGACCAATGGCAACATAAACACAAACAACCCCTTTGCCTTTTTGATTAATGATGGTATCCAGGGCAATGGCAGTTTTTCCCGTACCCCTATCACCAATAATCAGCTCACGCTGACCACGACCAACAGGAATCATGGAGTCAATGGATTTAATCCCCGTTTGCATTGGCTCATTCACACTCTCACGCACAGAAATTCCAGGAGCTGGCGATTCAACCGCCCTTGTGGATGTAGCATTAATAGCAGGCCCTGCATCAATGGGTCGACCAAGAGGGTCAACAACACGACCCAGCATTTCTGGCCCCACAGGAACTTCAGCCAATCGTTTTGTTCGTTTTACAACTGAACCCTCGCGGATATCGGTAAAAGGCCCCATAACAACAGCACCAATGGAAGACTCTTCCAAGTTAAGCGCCATACCAAATTCACCATTTTCAAACTCGAGCAACTCCCCAGCCATCACATCATCTAAACCGTATATTCTGGCAATACCATCACCAATTTCCAAAACGGTTCCCGTGCCTTCTGCGGTTAACGGCGCACCAAGATTTTCAATTTCCTGTTTTAGTACCGCTGCAATATCGTTTATACTCATGATTAAGCCCTTTTTCCTAAAAGCTTCGCTTGTGCTTCAGTTAATTTATTCTTTAAACTTGCATCGAGTACGACATTTTTGACGCATACTCGTATTCCTCCAAGAAGCTCTTCTTTGGTTTCGTATTGCAAATCCGCATTCTTACCAGTCAATTTTGACATTAAGGCTGTTATGCCTTTTTGTGTTGTTTCATTAAGCTTCACAACAGTCTGGACGCTACCTCTCAGTATGCCACACCTTTCATCAGCAAATTCACGCAATTGATAGATAAATTCAGGCAACTGATTAATTCGCCCTTTAGCCAGCATAACCACAAAGACTTTGGCCACCAACTCGCTTACCCCTACACTTTTGAGAGAACGCATCATCGTCTCCTCTCTCCAAGTACGGTTCACAGATGGAGAGCAAAGCATATCTTTGATTTGCTTCTCTGACCAAATAAGAGCATGTATTTGCTCAAACTCGTTTACTCCCGCAAGAAAATCCTCCTCAGAACTCACCAGCTCCGAGAAAGCTTTCACATATGGGGTCATTGATCCTTGTTTCGACATCTTAATTTAGGCTGTCTTTTTATAGGCAGCTTCGATATCAGATAAGGACTGTTTTATCAATTCCTTATGTGAGTCTTTATCCACCTCTTTAACGATCATTTTTTGCGCTAAGTCTACTGCGACCTCGACAGTTAAAGACTTCACGTCTTCCAGCATGGATAAACGATCAGCCTCTAATTGTTGACGAGTTTTTTGCATGATTTTCTCAGCTTCAATTTCAGCTGCTGCAATCAGTTCTTGTTTCTGATTCTCAGCCTGCTGTTTTGCCTGCTCACGTATTTTTCGACCCTCTTCACGAAGATCGCTCATAGCCTTTTCGTGTTCTTTCAGTAACTTCTGCGCTTCTTCTTTAGAGTGCTCCGCTTGATCTAAATCATCACGAATCGCATTATCCCTTTCATCTAGTGCTTTTAATACTGGCCCCCAGACATATTTGGAAAGTATAACAAGTAATGTCCCAAATACGGCAAAAGTTAAGATTAAACTAACTAGATTGACATGAAATAATTCTAAAGAGCCACCCATATGGACCTCGAAAAGTTACGAAAAATGTAAAATGACTTAGTGAGAGGGAGCTTCTACTGCAGTAGGTGCTTTTTGAGCTGACTCAACGAGACCAGACGAGGCGTAACCCATTAATAGACAAACAATCAAAGCAAAGAAAGCAACACCTTCAATAAGGGCAGCCGCAATCAACATAGCTGTTTGGATTTTGGCACCAGCTTCAGGTTGACGAGCAATCCCTTCAACAGCACTACTAGCAATTTTACCAATACCACCCGCTGCTCCCATAAGAACCAAGCCAGATCCTATTGAAACTCCAAAAAGGGCTAAGCCCATTCCGCTTAATAACTCAATCATTATAAACTCCTGTGAATAGAATTAATGTTCCGGGTGTATGAACGACCCGATAAAAACAGTAGACAATAAAGTAAATACATAAGCTTGCAAAAAAGCCACAAAAACTTCTAACAAACTAATTCCAACTGACATAAGATACGCAGGCAAGATACCTATTAAATTCGCTTCGCCACTAGCAGTAATGGCCAAACCTGAAAAAGCAGCCAAAACAATATGACCCGCCACCATATTGGCAAAAAGACGAATACACAAAGAAAAACATTTTGTAATGGGCCCAATAAGCTCTATGGGATACATTATAATAAGCATGGGAGCAGGCAGACCTGCAGGCACCAAGTTTTTAACAAATGGTCCGAGCCCCTGCTCTTTAATGCCAAGAACAAAAAGGCAGAAAAACACAATTAAAGCTAAACCAGCAGTGATATTAATATTTCCAGTTGCCGTTGCTGTAAAATAAATAGGCACCATGCCCCACAAATTGGCAAAAAGAATCATAAAGAAGAAGGTTAAGCTCAAGGGAATATATTTTGCGCCATGGGGGCCAAGGTTTGGACGAGCCACATCATCACGAATAAATTTAACGAGAACCTCAAATAACTGCGAAGACACTCCCCTCTCAGTTTTTGGTCTCGCACTAATACCTCTTACAGCTCTCAATGCGCTGAAGAGAAGCAAAAATGAAATCAAAACTAGGCTAAAGCCATGAACCGTAAAAAAGGCCGGATAAGCTTCGCCACCTAAAATTTTTCCTCCCCAATCGACTTTTGTTTCATGACCAACATGAGTCACTTTTGGAAACAAAATAGTGCCATCTTCAGAAATGGCAAAATAAGGAATATCCTTGACGTGATCGACTGGGCTACTCATTCGAAGGCGACCTCATTTTTTTTTTGAAATACGTGAGTCTTCTTTTCAGATTTATCCATCTTTTTAGATAAATTCAACAACAAAGACACCTCAATTATTATAGCTAGAATTATGCTGACTAATACTTCCAATCCACCCCATAAGGCGACGGCCCCTACAACCAATATACCCCGAAAGAAAAAAGTCAAGGTATATATGAATAAAAATTTCTCAATTTTTTCACCGACCTTAGAATTCGCAAAAAGAAAACTTAAGACCATCAAGATAGTCACGCATGAGCAGACTAACCAAGGAGAATTACTGAGAATCATTTTCATACTTCTCGAGTTGCTTGAGAAATCTCCAAAAAGAGAGGGGACTGACAATCACGGGCAAAATAACCATGAGCCACGGTATCCCAAATTCTTCTTGCAGGTACCAACCAAGCAAAAGTGACAAGCCCACAGAGATGCCAAACTGAAGCACCAGGTCTGCATATAAAACGGCTTGTTTCCACAACTTAAATCAAATACTTGTAATTTGGAGGAAGAATACTATTAGAGCCCACTAAGTGTCAAATGTTTCACAGATAGTTCTTAAACTTTTTTAAAACAAGCATTTTGAGACTTCGATTTTCATTTCAGCGAGAGGTCTAAGCCTTCTTTTCTTTTGGCTTATCAACAAATTTAAGCTCTTTTTTCATTCGCCTTGGCTTTGTGCTTTTCTTCATCGTTGAAACCATAATAACAACAATCAAACCAATAAATAACACAGCCAAAGCAATAACAACACGGCTCTCATTTGTCGTTAAGCCATAAGACTTCTCCGCCATCACCTCAACGTCGCCCACAACGATTAGAGGCACCCAAGTAGTTCGATTCAGGCGATTAAGAAAATTATAACGCTGCAAGAAGTAGCCTTTTATATGCACAATATCATTAACTTTTACCTCTTCAGGCAGATCTCTCGTTCGAAAGACATATTCAATTTGATTCGAATCCAGCAGATAGCATTGATAATAAAAATCCATACCTGGAGCAACTGACTTCCCTGGAATTTTTCGGCGCTCATAAAACTTTAGAGAGCCTGTAAACTCAACGACTTTACCTCGGTAACGATCAGGGGA
>JADGBV010000331.1 GCA_015231345.1 Planctomycetota bacterium | reverse complement strand
AATAGGCCCAACCCAATTTTCTTTCAAAGGAATAAAGGAGCCGCCATACGTGATGGAAAATGGAAGCTAGCTACTGAAAATTTCAAACCCAGGAGTCGTAAACCAGCAAAGTGGGAACTTTTTGATATGAGCAAAGATCGATTTGAGACCTCAGATCTGACAGAGCAACACCTGGAAATTACCCAGGCCCTTTTAAATAAATGGCATAAATGGTATTCAAAATAAACGTGAGTTTTTGATAGGACCTCTATGTGATTATTTTTTACGATATCTCTTTCTCATATAAATTTATCAACATCAACAGGGGTTACAGAGGATAACAGGAGAATGGGAAATATCGGCATCACAATCTCAAAAATGGCAATCTGAGCTATTCAGTTCCGATATGCCGTTCATTGTTTGTAGGCACTTATAGATTCTTGAAGTATATGATAAGCTTTATCCGGGCCAACGAATCCCTTGGCGGCCATCTTATTTGGCCCTTTGTAATGACTAAACCAAAGTTCTATAATCTGCAGTACTCCAGGGTATTGTTGATTGAGTTCATCGATTGAATGGATATGAGAGAATGATGAATTTGGAGTCACAGCCAGGCATTTATCGTCTTGTTCACCGCCATCCAGTAATTTGAGCATTCCTATAAGGCGAGCCTCTATGTGACTTCCTCGAGCTAAGGCGGGTCCGAGAACAATAACATCAAGTGGATCGCCATCACCACCAAGCTCTTTTGGCAGTATTGTTTGTGGAATCATGCCGTAATTGGCGGGGTAGGCGAGGTAGTTGACGATACGCGCTTTGTTATTCTTAAACTCCCACTTTAAATCGCCAGATTCTTTGTGAACTTCCCATTTGGCTGCTGTGCCAGCAGGAATTTCGATAATCACATTGATAGAACCATCGCTATTGATAGCAGGGTAATCATGAACAAGATGAGCTTTGCTTTTTAGGTGGTATTTGTCATAGTTAGAGATGACATCTCCTCTATGACTAAAATTACATGAGGAAAGGCTAATGAGTATTAAGATAATGCCGACGATCTGTGTGCTCTTCATCTACTTGCTTTAAGAGAAATATTGGATTGTTAATTAGAGTAATATCTCATCTCAAGGTATATGTAAAGCCTTTGGAGGCTAGGTGATCTAGAAGACTTTCCTTATTTGTGGCAAAGCCCCTCAGTCATCAGGGTCCTTGGTCCAGTATTTACCTGGTGAATTTGGGTTGCTATAATCGCTTTTGACTGTATCTTCGGGCAGTAGTAATTTTGCATGGCCATCACAAAAAAGATAGTTAAACTGATAGTCATGAACTCGCTCTAGGTTATTATTCCTGAAGATCAATTGTTTATTAATGCTTTGAGAAATTCCCGAGTTTTCAGTGTTGCCAAGAAAGCCGTCTGAGTCGGACTCAAAAAGGGCAATGGTTTCCGAAGGCGATGGAATATCATGCATAGAAACGATGAAGGCAGGGGGGGAGGATTGGAAACGGTCTCCAATCCCTTTGTCGTTTTTTGTGCAATTCATGGCTGGAGTTCGTAGTTGATGAATTCCTGCATAATCAGTCTTTACCAGGGGGCATTCATAGAGCGATGATGAGTTTTGTGCCCATTTCAGGTTTGCTTCTTCTTCTGATAAGTCTCTGCCATCGTATTGATAATACCCGAAAAGGTCATCCCAGCTAACGAAAAGAGCGCTTGTGTAGGCGTCCTTATTTATTAAACGGCGTTTGTTTGGTGGAAAAGCGTCATTGAATTCAGACATATAGAGGAAAACCGCCTGTCCCAAAGTTTTGTAACTCGCTGTACATTGAACGGCCCTTGCATAGTTAATATATTTATTCATGGTGGGAACAAATAGAAACATAAGCACTGCAAATACAGCCATCATAACGAGCAATTCGACGAGTGAAAAAGTGCGTCGGTTGGTGTAATAAGATGTCTTGTTCTTTTCCATAGCAAGGAGTTCAAGGGCGATAGGATCTTTAACCTCACATTTTGGGAAAATATGACAAAAAGTCACGAATAAATTTTCTTAATTTTCACGGGAGCAAAAGTGATCCTTGCGGAAGGTTCTTGACAAATATCCTTACTTTTATAGAATATCCTTACTTTCAGTCATTACTTTTGAGAAGGTGTTATGCGAGCCACCATTACAGCAAAAGGACAAATTACTCTCCCAAAGTTGATCCGAGAACAACTTTGTGTTTCTGCAGGGGACAAATTAGATTTTTTTGTCAGTAAAGAAGGGCATCTTGAAGGGGTTGTATTAAAAATGCCAGCCAATAGATTGAAGGGGATGTTACCCAAACCGGCAAGAGTGGTGTCATTAGACGAAATGGATAATGCAATTGCACAAGGTGCATCCAAATCGTGAGAGGTATTGATACTAATGTACTGGTTCGCTATATCGTTCAAGATGACCCATCACAAGCCGAAGCTGCATCCGCATTTGTAGAGGAACTATCTGAACATTCCACAGCAATCATCGACTTGACTGTACTTATCGAGCTGGTTTGGGTTTTGTCGAAAGCATATGGGTATAGTAAAAAAAATATAGAACAGGTTATTGAGCAGGTTCTCATCACTGACTGCTTTATCGTTGAATTTTCTGAAATCGCGTGGTCTGCACTCAAAGAATACAAAGATGGAAATGCTGATTTTTCAGATTATTGCATTGGCATTAGTAACCTGAAGAATGGCGCTTCTCATACTGTAACTTTTGATCAGAAAGCAGCAAAAAATGAATTGTTCACTTTATTAAAATAAAGTTCTGTCATAATAATTACAATTAATGTTTCACATTTTTATTATGAATAGACATAGCTTCGTATTTTGATGGTAAATGCTGATCTAGTTTCTCAATAACCCCTTTGTACTCTGGGTTATTTGCAAGGTTATTCCATTCAAGCGGATCTTTTACGTAATCATAAAGCTGGAGTACTTTCTTATTGAATTTTGTTGATCTTATATACTGGTACTGTTGATCAAAGACTGTAGATTGATCTTTAACATCTGTGACAACAGTTGGGTAATTCCATTCCATTTTTGGGTTGTAAATCAACTCTTTGAAACTTCGACCTTCATTCTCAGGGTTAATCGGAAGACCACAAAGGTCAGACAAGGTTGGGTAGAGGTCAATGAGGTTTACAAGCCCTTTGCTCTTACCTACACCTTGATCAGTGACCCCAGGCATACGAATAAGGAGTGGCACTCGACACGACTCCATCCATGGTGTCGCTTTGCCATACTTGAATTTTTCGCCAAGGTGCCAACCATGATCACCCCATATGACGACAATTGTATTATCAGCATACTTGCTCTCGTTTAAGCCTTTAAATATCGATCCGAGGCAGTGATCAACATAGGCAACAGATGCTAAGTAAGCTCGAACAGCCTCTTTGTGCTTGCCTTCACGCTCCAACCATTTCCACCATACATGTTTTTTTGCAGCAACTTTACCTTTTGAGTCCACAATATCATCAAGGTCGCCTTCTTTAACTTTTGGCAACACGATTTCATCAAGTGGGAACTGATCGTAAAACTGGCTGGGTACATACCACGGTAGATGTGGTTTTGAGATCCCTACAGCCATAAAGAAAGGCTTGTCATCAAAATTGCGGCTGAGCTGATCTACGGCCCATTGAGATGTAATATAATCTTTTGTTTCCTCTGGTTTAGCTGCCAGCTCCCCCCATTGAAGAGCCTTAGCACTATAGGCCACAGCCTTCTCGCCAGGGGCAGGTTTGATATGTACTTTAGTTCCTTCTTTAAAGCTAAACTTATTTCGTCCCCATTTCCCTTTATGCTCTTTTGCTGATGGGTTCACCCATTCATCAAAAGCCCATTGTCCCTCATCACCTTTATCACTAGTTTTATCTTGATGCTTATGGAATATCTTCCCAGCGGAAAGTGAGTAATACCCGTGTCGCGAAAACCATTGGGGGATGGTGTCAAGGTTTTTAGTTATAGGCGCATGACGTAAATTTGTGTCATTCCCGTAAACACCCGTCGTATGTGAGTATTTTCCCGTCAGTAGAGCTGAGCGTGAGGGCCCGCAGACTGTAGCTGGGGAGAATGCTTTTTCGAAAACAAGAGCCCCCTGATTTGCGAATTTGTCTATATTAGGAGTCTGGGCTTGAGGATTACCTCCGAAGACTCCAACCCAATCATTCAAATCGTCCACAGCAATAAATATCACATTCATGGGCTTCCCAGCCGCAAACAAAGATGCTGAACATATCAGGATTAAGCATATTACTCTCAATGGCATTAACTTCAACATGATTTTCCTTCTAAAAAAGTAATTAACAGCTCACAAAAATGAATTCTCCTTAGCAGGGGATATTATTGATTGAGCCTCTGTTCATTAATATACACTCAGATAAAAGATAACAGAGGACAAAGAAAAAAAGTATTTCTTTCTTTGTCCAATCAACCAACACATCGAACTCTGGCAAGCCCAAAATCGAGAACCCCACATATGTTGATAGTACTCCAAATGG
>JADGBV010000330.1 GCA_015231345.1 Planctomycetota bacterium | reverse complement strand
CGCTGTGTTAAGTGGTGAGGAACTCCAGGGAGTACGACTCGTGTTAATCTAGGCATGAATATATTCTGCTGTCAGAAAAAGTTTAGCAAATGAGGTGTTATGTCCCCCGAATGATAAGGATTGGTTTCGGGACAGGAAAAAATAAAAAAAGCAAAAATAAATGTCCCAAAAGGTCCTCCTGACTGGGATATATGTCAGTGGGAAGTAAACAACCTGAATAGTAACTATTTTTTGACTTCATATATTTGCACCAAAGCCAGATAAAGTGTAACCGGAATATAAAGAGACAAACCTTATGAAAAAAACTACAGAGAACCCTACCTATTCATTAGATCGACGCAGCTTTCTAAAAAAGGCCGCTTTCGCTAGTTCGATCTCCATTTTGCCTTCTTATATAGCACTGGGCAAAAGAAGTAAGGACTCTAAACTTCCGCCTAGCGAACGAGTCAACCTCGCCGTGATTGGCGTGGGCAATAGGGGTGGGAAAGTTCTCGATCACATGGACCAAACAGGACTCTGTAATTTCGTTGCGTTTTGCGACGTTGACTACGAAGGGAAACATTGCGAGAGCTACATCGGCAATAAGCAAGACGTAAAAAGATATAGAGACTTCCGAGTGATGTTTGACGAAATGGCTAAAGACATTGACGCGGTACAAGTCAGTACACCTGATCACTCTCATTTTTGTGCCAGTATGCTCGCGATGTCACTGGGTAAGCACGTTTATACAGAAAAACCCCTTGCGCATACCTTTGGGCAATGTGAAAGAATGATCGACTTGGCTAAAAGGTCTGGTGTTGCCACTCAAATGGGTAATCAGGGGCATTCTGGGGGAAATTATTTTCAGTTCAAGAAATGGACCGAAGAGGGGATCATCAAAGATGTCACAAAGATCACGGCCTTTATGAATAGCCGTAGAAGATGGCACGGCTGGGGACAAAACGTGAAAGAATACCCTAAAGAAACCATGCCAAAAGATATTGCCTGGGACATTTGGTGCGACCAAGCACCGGTGCACCCTTTCTCCAGTAAACTTCACCCAGAAGAATGGAGATCCTGGTTTGATTATGGCAGTGGAGCCTTTGGCGATTGGGGGCCCCATATTCTGGATACCTGTCACGAATTTTTAAAACTTGGAATGCCGGAGAAAATTACCGCGGTTCACAGAGCAGGCCCTAACCCGCTTGTCTTCCCTCAAGAGTCGACCATTAAGTTTGGTTTTCCTGCAAGAGAAGGGATGCCTGCTTGTGATGTGACCTGGTATGACGGAAAAAAGAATATCCCTAAATTTGACGAGGAACTCGGATATACAGCAAAAAAACCAGGTAAGGTAATCTATAGTAAGGATCTTGTCTTTGCCGGAGGCTCCCACTCTTCGGCACTAACTGTTTTACCAAAGGCCAAGTTTATGGAAATACGCAAGGAGTTGCCTAGAATTACGGAGAAAAGATCCAACCATTCGGCTAACTTTTTACTTGCATGCAAAGGGGAGGAAAAAACCAGGTCTCCTTTTAGTGTGGGCGGCTCTTTAACCCAAGTCTTCAATCTTGGGGTTCTCGCTCAACGTTTTGGTGGAGAAATCACATTTGATAGGAAAACTCAAAAAATCACAAGTGACAAAAAGCTCAATGCCTTCCTTGACCCAAGACCGCGTGCACAGTGGGAGCAGTTTTACAAACTGTAGATGACCCTTTTTTGCTTGTTTTTTTTAATTTTTAGTCAACCTAAGTTAATTAATGATTATTTATAGTCATATATCTAAAAACATGACTTATTATTTCGTATTATACTTGTTTATTCGATTTTATTAAATACTATTAGGCAACTTCATTTCATATTAAGGTTTAGAAACGATGAGAACATCTATGAAAACAATACTATTCTTTGGTCTTTTAATATTTATTACGACCCCCTTATCGGCCCAATTTTCTATCGAAGAAATCAAAAATGATCATATCGCTATCAAATATGATGGTCAGTACCTAGCTAGACTAGAAACAAAAAATGATAAGGCAAATGATGAAAAAGCACTCGAAACTTATAAAGTCTATATGAGTATTTCCAACCCCTTTAACCCCGGCAAAAATATCACGAAACAAGCAGGTCATAAATTTCCTCACCACCGTGGTATCTATATTGGATGGAAAAAAACTATCATTGCCAATGATGGCAATTATGATACTTGGCATATGAAACGTGGCGTCAGGCAAGAATTTTCTGAAATTATATCTCAAGAAAGTTCAAAAGAAAATGCTAAGTTAACTGTTACCATTAATTGGGTTAGTTCTTCAGATCTAATCCTCAAAGAAGAAAGAAGTTTTGTGTTTTATAAACCTAATGCCAATAAATCCTTTACTTTAGACAAAACTTCTAAAATATTTGCCATTAAAGATGACACAAAACTCATGGGAGATCCAGAACATGCTGGCTGTCAGTTTAGGGCCAACGAAGAGGTTGTGAATAATAAATCAGCAAAGTACCTCTTTGCTGAGGGCGCTCTCAATGAAAAGGAAGTTAAGAAAAAAAGCGGTTTAGAATGGGCTTGTATAAATTTTGAAACTCAAGGACAGAAATTCATCGTTCAACATATGACTCACCCCTCTCTTAAGGACAACCTTATCTATAGTGCTTATAGAAATTATGGACGTTTTGGTTCGTATATGGTGAAAGATATCAAAAAAGGAGAATCTGAAGAATTTAAGTTTCGATTCTACATTAGCCCAGGACAATTTAATGAATCTACTGTCAATGAATGCAAAGAACGTTATGCTGAGTTTCTCAAAAACATCTAGCCTTTGCTCTTAAATTTAATCATAATCTATGCTCAAACATCTATTCCCTATTTCTATGCTTAAACCTCTTCTATCCTTTACATTCTCATGCATCAGCATGATTTCACTTGCACATGCAACAGAACTGCCGAACTTTGTCATTATTCTCAGCGATGACCAAGGGTGGAACGCCACTTCAGCACCCGTAGACCCTGCTATTCCAGAATCCGGCAGTAGCTACTACCGCACTCCGCAACTTGATCGTCTAATCAGTGAGGGAACATGCTTTTCGCAGGCATATTCCTCCTCACCAACCTGTGGTCCCAGTCGGCATAGTATTCAATATGGCCGTTCCCCCGTCAGTCTGCAAATATTCGCTAGTGCCGGGTGGGGAAAGGTTAACTTCACCGGGAAAGCAGAAGAATCCATGGCTCGTACCCTCAAGAAGGCTCACCCAGAGTATCGTACCGCTCATTTTGGAAAATGGCATGTGACGCATACTCAGGAGGATATGGGGTATGATGTTGTAGGAGAAGGAAAAGGAAATTCGGGTGGCAGGGACGCCACTCCTGACGACCCCAAGAAAATATTCAGTTTAACTGAAAAAGGAAACCGTTTTATGGAAGAACAGGTGAAAGCCGGTAAGCCATTCTTTCTTCAGATTTCTCATTTCGCCAATCACCTCCCCTACCAGTCACTACAGAAAACCAAAAAGAAATACGAAACGGAACACGCCGACAAAGCCACTAAATATCAAAATGATCCCTTATGGGCTGGGATGAATGAAGATTTGGACACAGGTGTGGGGATGACACTGGACAAAATTAGGGAATTAGGCATTAAAAACAATACCTATGTTATCTATACCTCAGACAATGGTTATGAAGGAAAAATCTGCCAGACCAATAGTATTGAAGAACGTTTATTTTATAAGGGCTACCCCCTCGTAAGCCACAAGTATACCATCAATGAAGGGGGACTGCGCGTGCCCTTTATTATACGTGGCCCAGATGTCCCTGCCGGTATCAAATGTAAAACACGCATCGTGGCACATGATATTTTCCCCACCATCCTGGATATTTTGGGAAAGAAGGATGTCGTTCCCACTTCAGTAGATGGGGGAAGCTTATGGCCGCTTTTGAAAAGTGCTGGCACAGAAAAGGTGATTCGTACCGATCCGTATCTGGTCTTTCGCTATACCCGCGATGCACGTGACATCTGCATTATCCAGGACGATTTCAAATTACTAAAAGAGTTGGCCACGGGAAAAATGCATCTTTTTGATCTCACAAAAGATCTTGGCGAACGTACGAATCTTATGAAAGAATACCCAGAAAAAGCCAGCAAAATGTATGCGGCGCTAACTGAACACCTGAAACGACATGACTGGGAAGAAGGAATAAGTCAACCCGCTAGAGGAAGAGGGCCGAATAACGAATCTTTGAATAAAAAAGTACCCAAAAAAGAGAAAAAAGCCAAGAAAAACAAGAAGAATAAAAAAGAGATATGAGGATACACATTTCTGTACCCAAACGCCCCTTGAGGTTTCACTTTTCCCTGGGCAATTCGCATAATTCGGGGGACATAACACCTCATTAGCTTTTTCCTTTCCTTTTGCCCATCCACCCTTCAATTATACTAGGCGTTTGCCTGATGTCCCCTCTGCTTTACAAATAAAATCATCGTTATCAAATATATCAATCGACCGCACCCCTCGTTATGTTAAGTGGCGAGGAA
>JADGBV010000032.1 GCA_015231345.1 Planctomycetota bacterium | reverse complement strand
AGATATCCTCTAAGCTGTGAGAATCCAATGCTCTGTCAAGCCAAAGATCAAGCTCATCCATATTTGCTTCTCGAATGAGTGATTCAAATTCACCAAGCTTCTTAAATCGTTTGAGAATTACTTTTTCGAGAATGGCTTGGCGTTCTTTCTGACGTCCTTTCTCAAGCCCTTTCTCAAGTCCTTGTTCAAGCCCTTTCTCAAGCCCTTGTTCAAGCCCTTTTTCAAGCCCTTGTTCAATCCCTTTCTCAAGCCCTTTCTCAAGCCCTTTTTCGAGTCCCTGTTGTTCCCATTCTTGGGTCCAGCGTTTTACTTTCTCTGCTAACATAGATTGAATTTCATTGAGATCTTTGTATTCTACCTTGTCATTATCCTTGGCGACTCGTTGGGTCAAAATATTTTCGAACCAAACCCTAAAGGCTCTGCGTAGACTGTCGAATTTTGTCTCTTTGAGGTGTCCTCTTAATTTATTTAAAGCAAGTGCTAGTTCTTTTGGGTTATTTCCAGCTTCAAGGCGAATGACGTCTCCCATAAGCCCTTGGAGGTTATCGAGTCCTTTGCTCGCTTCGTAACTTTCATCAAGCAGGAAAAATTGCATTCTCGGTAAATATTTTTCCAAATGACCCCTAAAGGGATGAATGAGCTTTTCTACGTCTTTAGGAGCTGTCCAATGCTTTTCTCCGTTATAGATGACAATGGGGAAAACAGGCGGAAGTTTACCATCTGGACCTAGTGACTGTTTTTCGCGAATAAGATCCTGATAAAGTAGTCCCAAATAAACCATGACTCTTAGTGTCATGTAATTATCGACTGTGCTTTGAAATTCAATAAGCAGATAGAGGTAAACAGGCTGATGATCTACACTCAACTTCCAAATAATATCATCTGAACGGTCTCTAAGGTCATCGCTGATATAGCTAGAATTTGATCGTTCGAGTGATGAGAAATCGACTCTTTCGACCCAATCTTCCCTGACAAAATCTTTGAGTAAAGATTCTACCATTTCTGGGTGAGAGAAAAGAAGTTTATAAGAAGAGTCGTGGTTAGGCATGGGTGAATAATGCAGATGAAAATAAGAGATCTAGTTTGAATTAGAAGGGATTTTGCGATGTGAATACTTCTCTTAAGTGAATTTGTGAAGAGAAATTGGTTAGACTAGAAATTTTTGATGAGCAAAACTCGCAAAATTAATTATTGGCCGGAAAATATCAAAAAAATCAAAAATAACTGAGTTAATATAGATTTAGACACAGTAAAATCGTTACATATTAAGAATTTGAACTAATTGTCACAATTTTTTTCATTCGAAAATCATTTAAAGGAGCAGTTATGAAGAAGAATACGCAAGGTATTAGTTGGGGGGCTCTCATAGCTATCATTTGCATCAATATGATGTGTCAGTCTGTGTGGGGAACGACAAAAGAGGTGCTACTAGCTCCTGGTTATTGCCCTAAATCCGGTCATACGCCAAGTTCAATAACGCGCTCAAGAACTGAGATTCATAAAGATTATGAGGAGTTATTTAAGGGTGCATATGAATTCCATTCATATGGTAAATTCAAAGTGAACCTTCATACCATGGATTTTGTTAAATTGCCTTGGCCACTAAAAGGGTCGGGAAAAGCGGATAAATCCTTTGAAGATAAATTATCTAAATACGGGGGGGGAGAGACTCTTCAAGAAAAAAAAGATGGAAAGATACAGAATCAACAATATACCGATCAAGAATGCCTTTATGACGGTTATTTTACACCAGGTGAACGTTTTAAGGACTTGGATGGTAATGGGCGCTATACCAAGCTAACTCCCTGGTTTGACTCAGAACCTCCAGAAAATAAATCAAACTGGGACGGAGTTGTCAGTAAACATGATGCCTACGGAGAGGAATTTGTCGATTGGAATGGGGATGGTCAGTTTACATCGGGAAATATTGAAGTCATTGTTTATGACGAAAGAAAAGATTCAGGAAAGGGCTTGGATTCCTACTTTTTTGGTGGTGCGTCAGGTGATGGTGTGATGGGGGCTAATAATCCTCCTGCCTATGCGACACGCTCAATTGATGTGAGTGAGCTGGATTTGAATATAGGTGACTATTTTTCAGATACGCATGACTTGGATACGACGGGTAGTGCAAATTTTGCTGGTGGAGTTGATGTTGAATTTATCTACCCGGGGGACTGGTCGGGCTATTGTAGTATTCATATGACAACGAGTTCTGCAAACGTTGCCGTTGCGACGATAGAGTCGTCTACAGATTTTGGTGTTTATTATTATGCTAAAACAGACTCTGGTGGTACTATTTTGGATACGCTGGATGAAGTTGTTACCAACTTAAACGCCTCACCTTTGATTGCTTCGGGAGATAATGTATTTAAGACTGTGACCCTCTATTCTGGAGCTACGGGTACAGATGTGGCTACTTTTGGGAGATACTATTTTTCTTCAGGTAATCGAGTTTATGAGCATGGTTATGAAGGAGATCGTGTGTGGGATTATTATGGAGTAGATTCCAACCCAGGTAGTCCTACTATTTCAGATAATATTGGTTTAAATAAAAAATTCGATTCCCATGTTGTTGATGATAAAGATGTTGTGACCTTAGTGGGAGCAAAGTCGTACAGAACTGTAGATATAGGAAGTGGATCCACATCCCCAATATCTGTCAATCATAATCATTATCGTTCCCAAGAGATTGTGGAGGGAGGAAAAGATTTTAAAGATCGTGAGCCATTTGAAGATTATATGATACGTTGGGACTTTTCTTTAGGCAACGTGGGGAAATGGGTTATCGTTGAGGATTACTACATGAAATATAACTACCCAGAAAGCACTGAAGATTTAACTGCAACACTTGATAATCCGCCTGCAAAAACTCCTTTGGGAGCATTAGCGGGTAATCTCTTTTACCTAGGAGCTAGTTCTACATTTTATCATAAGGCAACAGATTTTGTTTTTCTTAATATAGGGACCAGTACTGAATATTCGTCTACAAGTGGGAATTTTATTCGCCTAACCACTCCAAATGGTGTGCCCGAATCGACACTTGATGAATATATTGCCACTGGAAATATGTATACCATGGCAAAATCATTTTGGATTGATGTAGATAATGATGCTGTGTTTACAATAGGCACAGACGAGGCTTATATGAATGGCAACAAGTATATTGGTTTTGATTATTGGGCAGATATTCCACTGAGTCCAACGGATGGAAATACTTTGATTAATTCAAGTTGGGAGGATTTGGTTCCCTTTGATACTGGAATTATGTCTTTTGAAGACACTGATGGGGATGGGGTTTGTACGAATAATGACTATATATTCAATGATGTTAATCTTAATGGCGTTTACGATAGTGGCGATCAATTGCTCAATAATAATACATATGGGGGAGGAGCAATATATCCAGTATCACAAGCTTACTATTATTATACGACAGCAAACACCCCTACATATGACGATACTTTAACAGACGATATTTTGATATGGATGGCGAGTAGCGGAAAGATACCCTCTTCCTTGCCTCAGTACAATCACTGGGCAGATACTACGATAGTTAATAATGCCAATATCCCTGATGGCCCTAATGGTATAGGTGATAATTTGGATATATTGCTCGCGCGAACGGGCAATGGAGTCTATGATGGGCCAGATCCATTTGAAGATAGTATTAGTGAGAAAATTCATGTTTACAAGAAGGACCAAGAAATTAAATATTCAGTCCTTGCGACAACCCCTGCTGGAGCAACTGAGCCAGAAGTCTATTGGCAAGATATCAATGATGTCTCGCAAGCTGCAGGAGATAATGGTATGCAGGAGTGGTGGGAAGATACCTTTGGCTCTGGTGCGCCAGGTGATGCCGTGTATGGAAGTGTGCAAAATTATAAATACCAAACATATGACCCCACGACGATTAGACCTTTCCCAATTAAAGACGGTGCATTGGTTGGGGGATTTGGTGGTGCCAGCTCGGGTGATGGAAGAGATATCTTCCCTGATGCGAGCGGAAAATGTTATGATTCAGAGCGAGAGTTTAGGGATTTGCCTTCATCACTCTATCATAAGTCAGGTGATCTGCGTTTTGGGGAAACGAATGACCCTGGGTCTGAAAGTATAGCCGGTGCACAATATGTCTCATCGACAACAGCTCCCAAAGAATACTATAGACTCTCTGGACCAATGGCAGTTAAACTCCATGGTCATACAGGTTATGATACAGGTAATCAGGCGGGTATAGAGCTTATGACGTGGAGAACCATGGGTAGGAATCTGACTGATGAAATCAACCCAGATTCTTTTTATATGCAAAAACAACTAAGCAGCAACGGTGTTTTGTATGAAGTCGCGGACTCCGGTAATAGACTGTGTCGTGATACAAATCTCGATGGTCTTGTGGATCAAGGCAAATGCCCTCCTGCTGACTTTTATAACTATTATTATGGGGCAAACCCTGCTGAACCAGATAATGGAACGGGAGATGATGATTACCCATTTAACAGGGTTCGTCTTATTGAAGATTTGATGGAAGCTAATGATGCTTTTCTTGATTTTGACCAGATGAGTCCAAATTCTACCGGAGGTATGGATTATATTATTGGTATTCTTCCAGAGAGTCCATTTCAGCCTTTGAGCTCAAGTGTAGAAACACGAAATACAATGGACTCGAGTGATAATGTCAGCTTTAACTATAATTTGGCTTCATATGCAAGAGGTGATATCTCGACCATGGTGCATGAATCAAATCATGATTGGGGTGGACTGGCTGATTTGTATGATACAAGTGTTTTTTCTGAAGGGGTGGAGTTGTCGCGCAGCCCTATGGGTGAATTGGATGTTATGTCTGATTCTGTCCTAGAAATGACTCCCATATCTAAGTTTTATTATGGAAACTGGATAGACCCAAGTAATCTGCGTGATTTCCTTATTCCGGAGGAAGCGACGACTCTTGATCTTTATCCTGTTGAGCGAGATTCGCGTAGCTATTTTGTTTTTGATAGGAGGGGTGATTTTAACATCACACCATCTGATAATAATCAGTATTTTTGGTTCTACTACGCTTCCGGGGAAAATGAGAACTTTTCACATGACCGTGGCATTCATATTATCGAAGTAGACCATGGTTATAATCCGGAAGGTTTATATGGTGAAGAACCTCAAAATAATGCCGCTCGACCAGGCTGGAGATATATACAAGCTGATGGTTTGGGAGAGCTTGAAGCAGGGCTCAATTCAGGTGATGAATATGATCATTTTGGTGACAAAACTCCATCGATGAAAACGACTTTCAATGATACGAGTTACCCCAAAAATAACTGGAGTGACGATGTGTATTCGGGTATCGAAATCCTGAATATGGTGATGCCAAATAGTGGTGATATGAATTCACCTGCCAAAGTGACCTTTATCAGAAAGAATACAGATGTTCCTTCATTAACTTTCAAGAATCCTCCAGATGGCGAGGCCATACAAGGGCGCTTTATGGTTAAAATGGATGCATTTGATCGATTTGGTGGATCTGCAATTTATCTCTATAGAACTGAAGTTCAAGATTATAGCGATTCTTCAGTGACCTCACTCACATCCACTCTTTCAAAAACCCCAGGATTGACTGAAATTCTGTATGAAGATGATATGGGCTCGACTGCTACAGGTGGTTATTACTATTTTGCCAAGATGGTTCCTGGTACGGGCAATGATGCTGCTGCTGAGATATTCTCCAAGGTTTATGCTTTGAATAATAAAGGTGATGGAGCCTTGTCTGTGACAACTGAACCTACTGTTACATCATCAACCACTATTTCCACAAATGATTCAACTCAGCAGACATGGACTGTTGAATGTACAACAAAAGGTGGAGATGGTGTCGCCATATTCAGTGTAACTGGTTCTGTTACTGGAGTGCAGTCTTCAACTCTTACTTCGGGAACATCATTTACTGTAAATGGAGATTATACCGGTGGGATGACAATTCTTGTAAGTGCAGGATCAACGGACTTTTCCATAGGAGATAGTTTTTATGTAAGAACTCCAGGTGTAACTGCATTTTCCGAGCCCATTTACCTAAAAGATGGACAAACGGACCTTTCAGAGTTAGGAGCCAAAAGCTTGACAGTAACGGAAATAAGCGGAGATACTTCAGAAGGATCTAAAACAGCTACTTTCAGCGTAAAATTAAATACACAACCTGAATATGATGTGTATATATCTCTAGCATCAAGTGATGAAAATGAAGGTGTGGTTGACAAGAGTAGTCTTGTTTTTAGCACCTTTAACTGGAATACGAATCAAGTTGTTACGGTTACTGGTGTAGATGATTTGGATATTGATGGTGATGTTAACTATTATATCAGTCTGTCTGCCTCAAGTAACGACTCAGAATATAATGATCTTGATGCTGTGAATGTTGTTGTTTTAAATAAAGATGATGATACCCATGGATTGGTCGTCTCGGCAACCGGCGATATCGTTGTTGATGAACGCGAGAGCACGGAAGTTATTTTGCTTTCTTTGTTAACACAGCCAACCGGGAGTGTAAGAGTTAACCTTAGCACTTCAGATAATACAGAAATGGATGTGAACCCCACATACCTTGATTTTAATTCCGATAATTACCGTGCAGCTCAAGCCATAACAGTAAAAGGCATCGATGATGACGAGGTAGATGGAATACAGGTGAGTCAAGTGGAAATGAGGACGACATCTACCGATCAACGCTACAGTGAGCTGCTGAAAAGTGTAAATGTATACACAATTGATGACGACCTTGCTACTGTAGTCATCATTGGTGCAGAAAGTAATGTTAGTGAATCAGGGAAAAAATCATACTTTAAAATGAGCTTGAGTAAAGCTCCAGTGGAAGATGTTAAAGTGAGATTTACTTCAAATGATGAAAGCGAAGGCGTTCTCATCAATAATGAAGTGGTTTTCAATTCTCAAAATTATACTTCCCCTCAGAAAATTTGGGTTCAAGGAGTTGATGATAGTACTGCAGATGGTGATGTTAGCTTTACCATCAGTTCAAATATTATCACTGATGATGAAGATTATGGCGTTTTTTACGCACCAGATGTGGCCTTTGTAAATCTTGATAATGATGTCGTCGGGGTGTCCATTAGTGAGCCTTCAGGTATGACATCTGAGTCTGGTGGCGAGGCCTATTTTACCGTAAGATTAAATACTAAACCGACCGCTCCTGTTATTATCCCAGTGCAAAGTTCTTCTGTTTCAGAAGCTACGACCCAGTACAATGCTCTCTACTTTACCGAAGATAATTATGCTGGTGAGCAAAAGGTCATTGTCACCGGTGCAAACGATGATATTATTGATGGCATATCTCCTTATAGCATTTATTTAAAACCAATCATTAGTTCGGATTCGAGCTACAGTGGCTTTGATCCATCTGACGTAGATATGTATAATGCAGATGATGATTCTCCTGAGATTTTAGTGTCTGTTATAGACGGAGATACAAGCGAATTAAATGATTCTGCTGTATTTAGTGTTGTCTTGAGTTCTGAGCCTACAGCCAATGTGGTGGTTGATTTTGAATTAAGTGATTCAACTGAAGGCGCTTTTACGGGATCATCGAGCAGCGATAATCTCGTTTTCACTCCATTGAATTATAATCAGCCACAACAGCTACATATATATGGTGTTGATGATGATGACTACGATGGTCATATTACATATTTTATGACTGGAAATGCACAAGATAATTCTCTTGATACATCTTATCAAGCCTTGCAGCCTTTTGCGTATAATTTAGTTAACTACGATAGTGAATCAGCCTATATTTTTGTTGAAAACCTTAGCAATAATGTTAATGAAACGGGGGGGCAATCTTTGATTTCCATAAAATTAAGTTCACAGCCATCTGCTGATGTTGTTGTTCCCGTGAGTGTGTCCGATTCCACTGAAGCTAAATGTGATGTGAGTTCTCTCATTTTTAATAAAGGTAACTATAATAGGGAGCAAATCGTAACCATTACTGGAGTTGATGATGAGGAGCTTGATGGTGACGTCTCATTCAACGTCAGTATTGGACCAGCCACGAGTGCTGATGACGAATATGATGGTTTTAATCCAACTGATATATGGCTTGTCAACCAAGATGATGATCAGCCTGGTGTATTGGTTTCCGTGGAAGATACAAAAGTGTCGGAAGATGCTGATCAGGTCAGCTTTGGTGTGAAATTGTATACGCAACCGAGTAATCTGGTTAAGATCTATCTTTATTCATCAAATACAGGAGAAGGGGTGATTAATAAGTCTGTGCTAAACTTCACTTCTTCAAATTATAATACAACTCAGACAGTTACTGTAACTGGTGTTAATGATAATGATATTGACGGTGACACACAGTTTTATGTGGTCTTTTCTTCTGTCGAAAGTACTGACGCTTATTATAATGGTTTAAAGATTCCTAATGCTCTATTTGTCAATGAAGACAATGACACTCCAGGGTATATTGTCTCAGAGCATAATATTGAGGCGACAGAAGGAGGGGATAGCGGCTCCTTTACTCTTGCTCTCAAAACTGCTCCTACAGCTGATGTGACTGTTTCCCTTGTGAGTGGTGATAGCGATGAAGCCAGTGTTTCTCCTGCATCATTAACATTTACATCGAGTAATTATGATACTCCTCAAGAAGTGACTGTTGCAGCAGTGCAAGATGCCCAATTTGAAGGGATTAACACCTTATTTGTCTCTCTCAGCACTAGCAGTGTGGATTTGAATTATCATAACTCCAGCCTTCGTGATATTCTTGTTGTTGTCTATGATGATGATATTCCAGGGATTTATGCCGAATGGACGAGTTCAGATAATATTACTGATGAGGGGGGCAGTGCGATTTCAGCAAATTTAAGGCTGACTGCTGAGCCGAGTGATAATATTATTGTGTCTGCTACGCTAACAGATAGTTCTGAAGCAGTGATCACGTCTTCTGAAAATACCTTTGTCTTCAATGCTGATACTTATTCAACAGATCAACTCGTTGAAATAGTTGGTATAGATGATGCTATAGATGATGGTACGATTGCATCGTCTCTCGTATTTAATGTAAGAGTTGTAGGGAACGATTCTTTTTACTCAACCTCTCTTACTTATAAGTTAGATCTTATTACTGAAGATGATACTGATACGGCTGGTATTACTAGCTCGACGATGGATACAGAAATCACTGAGGGGCAGGCAAGTACTTTCTCACTTTCCCTTGCATCAGAACCTGTCGAAGATGTGACGGTTAATGTTGTTCTGGCTGGATCAGATTATGATGAAGTGACAGTTAGTCCTCAAACTCTAACATTTACTTCGACTAACTATAATCAAGCGCAAACAGTTACTTTAGATCTTGCAGATGATGGCAAAGTGATTGCTGGAAGAAGCTTTACAGTTGACCTGAATACAACTAGTGATGATGCGACATATAATGGTATGGCATTTGCTGAAACTACGATAGATATTATAGAAGATGATTCCATTGGGGTGTATCTCCTTCCTGAAGGAGTAAGTATGACAAGTGAAGATGGTATTTCTAAAAGAATCGCTGTTCGATTGAGATCAGAATTAGAGACAGGGTATATCAAAATTACCATGTCATCTTCTGATACAACTGAGGGAACTGTCGTTCCATCGGTACTAACCTTTTCTGGTAATAATTGGCGACAAGAACAATATGTTTATGTCACTGGTGAAGATGACTCTTCTGTGGATGGTGCTCAAAATTATGAGATTAGTGCTTCCTTATTGAGTTCTACAGATCTAAGCTACGATTCATTATGGGAAGACCCAGATCCTGTTGAGTATACAAATATTGATGATGAATCAGCCAATATTATTTTGAGTAGCTCTAAGGGGCAGGTGAATTCCTTTGGAGATTATGCTTACTTTGATGTTCTCTTGCCTAAGCCTCTAGTAGGGACTTTGACTTTTTCTGATGATTCGTCGGATGCACTTGAATATTTTCCTTCAAGTATTAGCTATACTGGTGCAACAGTGGACTTATTGACTAAAGTGGCCGTAAGACTGAAAACCAACAAAACATTACTTGCCTCTGGACCCATTGTTGTAACTCCGACCTTTTCAGGTACAACCATATCTTATGCAAATAAAACTAGCATCGACTCAAATGCTTCAGTGGCAGGTATGATTGTGAGACAAGAGGATAATTATATTGTGGAATATGATAGGAAAGGTAAGAAGGTCTATGTCAAATTGGCGTATGAACCTTCGGCCTCTGTGAAAGTGACTCCTACAGTTAGTCTTTTAAATAAAATAAATATTAGTCCTAGTGATCTTACCTTCACTTCTTCTAATTATAGTACAGAGCAGTCTTTCACACTTGTTCCTGTGAATGATACAGAGACGATGGGAAGCTATGATCTTGAAGTGGAGCTTGCTATGAGCTCAGATGATGCTTCGTATGCAGACATGATTAAAAGCTTTGATGTCTCTCTTATTGATGACGATCGTCCAGGCTACGAAGTCTCAGCTTTAGAAACTTATGCAAGTGATGCTGGACGCATAGGAAAATTTGCTGTGCGGTTGCATTCTGCTCCAGAAAGTAATGTGACTGTACCTCTTAGTCTACTAAATTCTGGTAGTTCCTTGGCATCCTTAGGGACTAGTTCTCTTGTGTTTTCTCCAACTAATTATTCGACTTTTCAGACCGTTACTGTTCTAGGAATCGATAATGAGGAGGCTCTTGATGCAGATGAAAGTATATTAGTACGCCTCCATTCGGCTGAAAGTGATGATGAAGATTATAATGACCTGCAGTTTTTGCCTGTGCGTATGCCTGTGATTGATCACGGTTCTCTAGAGGCTGAAAGTAGTACTACAGCTACCATAATGCTACATGAAACTGATTCTTCCTATGGCGAATCTCAGACATTTTCCTTGTCTTTGAAAGAGCAGATCACAGGCAAAGTTGTTCTGAATATGGATTCAGATCCTAGTTATAAAGTCTCTTATAGTCCTTCGATTTTGGAATTTGATCCTCATAATTATTCAGTGCCACAGACCGTAACGATTAGGGGTGATATGAATTATTTTGTCGAATCTCAGAACTTTAATGTTATTGCTGAGGTGTCTGATTCAGAATCGGATATGCGTTTCATAGGTGCTGGTAGTGTGTTTGCTCTGGCAGCAACAATTGAGCAGGCCTCTATTATTGTAACAGCTCGAGATGATTCCGGGACGGTTTTGGAACCTCGCAATGGAGCCATGGACTTTGTCTGGGATCCTATCATTCATGAGGGCTCCATCCAGTTCTCTGCTACCGGTGGTGATGGGAATGAGTATTCTTATATTCTCAATAGTACACCTGCTTCTTATGCTGATGGACTTATGCTAGGGACTGCTACCTCGGGGTTATTTGACCCTGGGACGACCAATGGCTCTTACACAATTCGTGTGAACTCACAAAATCAAAATGTTGATGTGAGCGTCTATACACTTGGTTCCCCTGAAATAAAGAATGTTCTTAGGTCTAATTTTGAGACAGTTAAGATTAGCTTCAGTGATTTATCACCAGAAGATCAGTATTATAAGGTTTATTACTCCATTGATGATGGAGTGACTTGGGTTGATTTAACTGAGTCTGGGCCAGTGAGAGCCACTGAGGAGTCTGATAGTGAACAAGCTAAATTTTATAAATTTAGCTCATCAGATGCCTATCTTCAAGTGAATTATTATGGAGCAGATGCTGCCATTTTTAAAATCCTCTCCAGTGATGCAACTGGATCTAAAGTCTCGCCTGATCCTCCTCAGGCCGCTTTGGAAAATACAGCTCTTGTTGTTAAGGAAGATGTTCCTGTTGATTTATACGGTCGACCTTCTTTATCTGAAGCTGGTGGTGGCGGGGGTTGCTTATTAAAGTGATTGTGAAAATCAATATTTAGCCAGTTATTACAAACCAATTTACATCGACTCAAGGCATGAATTTGCCTTGAGTCGATTTTTTTTTGCTCGCTCATGGCGACAGTCTGTCTATGAATGATGTGCTTTCTTCACGTATTTTTCTTTAAGTTACTTGAACTTAGCCTATGTTGGAAGGAGAATCACAGGATTATATTCTTGAGTTAAAAGCTGAGTTGCTAAAGTATATTTAGCACAAGCCCATATTTCGATAAAAGTGATGACTGACTCTTCTCTTCCCAAAATCTTCTGCATTTACACTGTTTTGCTGGCTTTTTTGGGTTTGTCTTTGCAGGCGGATGTTCGTATTCCAGGCTTTTTCAACGATCATATGGTCTTACAAAGAGATATGCCTGTGCCCATATGGGGCTGGGCGGATCCTGGAGAAACAGTCAAAGTCTCATTTTCGGGCAAATCTTATAGTGCTACGGCAGACAAAGAAGGCAAATGGACTCTCAAACTAAGCCCCCTCAAGGCCACGATGGAGGGGCAAAATCTTGTGATTGGCGCCCATACCATCAAAGATGTACTTGTGGGTGAAGTGTGGCTTTGTTCCGGGCAGTCTAATATGCAATGGGCTATGAATAAAGCGATGAACCCCAAAGAAGAGATGGCAGCGGCAAATTACCCTTTAATTAGACATGTGGCTATTAAAAATACATCTGCTTATTTACCTAAAAGTGATGTTGAAGGTGCTTGGACCATTTGTTCTCCACAAAGTGTGGGTAAATTTTCCGGTGTGGCATACTTTTTTGGCCGAAAGCTCCATAAGGAATTGAATATCCCCATAGGTCTTATTAACGCTAGCTGGGGAGGAACGGGTATCGACCCTTGGATTTCTCCTTATGGCTATGGTCTCGTTGCACCTGAAGTTGAAGATTGTCGTTCAGTGGTGTACTCAGGACTCCCTATCACAGCGGAAGGGAAAAAGGCCTGGGAAAAGTATTTAAGGCAGATGAAAGAGTGGCTGCCAGGGGCTCAGAAAAAAGTGGAGGCTGGTGAATTGCCAATCAATCGACCTGCCCGACCAAATAAGCTTAATGAATCCCATCATGGGCATACCAAAATATTTAATGCTATGATTAATCCCTTAATTCCATATGCCATGCGTGGTGCGATTTGGTATCAGGGTGAATCGAATGGTGGTGAAGGAATGAGCTACTTCCATAAATTGAGAGCTTTGATTGGAGGCTGGAGGCATTTCTGGGGGCAAGGTGACTTTCCCTTTTATTTGGTTCAGCTTGCAAATGTTAATAAATATAATCCAAAACCTGAAGGCGGAGATGGCTATGCCAAAATCCGAGAGGCTCAGCGAAAATGCCTTGAATTAAAGAATACAGGCATGGCTGTGATTACAGATATCGGAGAAACTAAGAATATCCACCCCAAGAATAAACAAGATGTAGGCTTGCGCTTAGCTTACTGGGCTCTAGCCAAAGATTATGGCTATAAGGATTTAGTCTACAGCGGCCCCTTGTATGACAATGTGGAAGTAAAAGGCAAGACTTTGGTCGTTCATTTTCAGCATACAGGGAGTGGCTTGGTGATTGGAAAAAAAGAAGGTCTGAGTCCCATCACTGAAATTAAAGGGCCGCTTAAAGGATTTGCCATGTGCGGCGCAGATAAAAAGTGGTACTGGGCTGATGCGGTCATAACGAATGATGGGAAAAGCGTCGTGCTTTCTTCACCAGAAGTTCCTGCGCCTACAGCAGCGCGTTATGCCTATAGGTGGAACCCCTTGAATGCGAATTTGTATAATAAAGAAGGATTGCCTGCCTCTGCCTTCAGAACTGATAAAGGAGGTCGTTAGAATGAATTACCCACATAAACACTTGAAATTGTTACTAAAATCACCATTGATATCTAAGGCATATGTTGCTTTGTTTGTCGGTATAATCGCTATTTTCAACCTGGCTGCTCAAGCTGAGATACAGGTGGCAAATATCTTCAGTGATGGCATGGTTTTTCAGCGTGGCTGTGAGAACCCTGTTTGGGGCTGGGGATCGCCTGGAGAAAAAGTCGAGGTTGTATTTATGAAAGAAAGTGTCAGTGCTACCGTTGATGAGTTTGGCTGTTGGAAAGTACTACTGAAATCTCGTGAAGCTCAGAGTCAGGCACAAGAGTTGCAGGTTAATGATACCCTCATTAAAGATGTGCTTGTGGGTGAAGTATGGCTTGCTTCTGGAGGCAAGGGTATGGATCTACCCATGCGCATGTGTGCGAATAACCGCGAAGATCTAAAAACTATCGATAATCCTCTTGTGCGTTTCGCCTCTGTAGGAAAGGCGCAATCACCTCTCCCAGAGAAGAATGTGCCTGTTAGCTGGAGTCACTGCAATAAAGCTGGAGCGACGAACTTTTCCGGAACTTGTGTTTACTTTGCTAAGGAACTGGCCGCTAAGCTAGGGGTTCCCGTAGGTGTTATCAAAGCAAGTGTTGGTGGAACTCCCCTTGTACCATGGATTCCGGCAGAAGGGTTCAAAGAGACACCAGGGCTTCAGTTTGCAGTTAAGGACCTCTATAACTCTCGGCCATCGACAGAGATGGGCAAAAAACGCTGGAAGCAGTACCTAGCAGAATTGGAGGCTTGGTACCCCCGTGCACTAGAAGCTGTCAATAAGGGCGAAATTCCCAAGGACCGCCCTGAAGAACCCAATGATTTGTGGGTGACCAATATTGTGCCCACTAAAACCTTCAATGGCATGATTAACCCACTGATTCCTTATTCCATTAAAGGCTTCTTGTGGGACCATTCGGAGATCCTAGAGAGAAAAGCTAGTTCTCTATACCCTTGCCAGAAAGCTCTGATTCACTATTGGAGGAAGTTGTGGGGCCGCGAGGATCTATCTTTTTATATGGTGCAGGCTCACCCAATAAAGGGCAAGACTGATCCAGCTGGAGATAAGGGTATACCTCTCATGAGGGACTTACAGCAAAAATGCTTGGAAATACCTCATACGGGCTTGGTTGTAGTGAGTGACCTTGGCATTGCTAAAAATCGTTTCGAGAATCATCGCAAAGATGTAGGGCAGCGCCTAGCAAACTGGGCTCTCGCCAAGGATTATGGCAAAGATCAAGCCTTCAGTGGACCTTTATATAAAGAAATAAAAGTAGAGAATAAAACGATTCGTGTGACTTTTCATTATGCGGAGAATGGCTTGATGGTAGGGGATAAGAAAAATATGGCCTCTGTTAAGGAATCATCATCTTCTCTTGAAGGTTTTTCTGTGGCAGGGCAAGATAAGGTCTGGCATCATGCAAAAGCCGAAATTGATGCCACCACATCAACCGTAGTCGTGCGTTGTGATGCTGTTTCAAAACCAGTAGCAGTGAGGTATGCTTATAGAAATAACCCTGAGAAGGCTAACCTCTATAATAAGGACGGGCTTCCCGCGTCTTCTTTTCGCAGCGACTCGTGGGATTTAAAATAAGGACTTATAATGAGTTTAAATATAGATACAATATTCATTAAAAAATATTATGCTCTGGCCACTTCTCTCCTACTGTTAATTTCAGTATGGGGCAATGCTTATGCTCAGAGCCCTTCATCAGTTGAATTAGATGTTTCGGGAAGGTACCTCATTATTCCCACTACAACAAATAAAAAAATCAAAGGCTGGGGTAATGTCATTAAAGTTGTGGTTGATGGTGTGAAAATACATCAATTCACGGGAGCTTTGGCAAGCACTGAAGAAGATGTCCTTATGTGGGGATACCTTGATTGTAGTGAGTATGTGGGTAAGAAAGCTGTTATCAGCAATGTCGTCGGACACCCTGGCAACTTGAAATCGTTGGAATTATTTCATTTCTCAGCCCAAATTAAAACAAAGAAACCCCTCTATACAGAAGTGGGGCGACCTCAATTGCGTTTTAGCCAAAAAGTAGGCTGGAATAATGATGTGAATGGCATGGTTTACGCCGATGGTAAATACCATTTATTTTGGCAAAGTAATCCTTTTGGCCTAAATTGGGGTAATATGTACTGGGGGCATGCTGTGAGTAGTGACTTAGTGCACTGGGAGGAGCTTCCCCATGCGATTCGTATTAATGGTAAGGACCCTAAAGGAAAGCTTGATAAAGATATTCACCCTGCCATGGTTTCCGGAATGGCATTTTCTGGAGGTGCCTGTGTTGATCATAATAACACTCTTGGAATGCAGCAGGGTGATGTAAAAACAATTATTGCCACGATTACTGATACCAAAGGTGGAAATAAAGAAGATGTCCTGCACCCAGGTGAAGGGATTATTGTCGGTGAATCGTTGGCTTATTCGACGGATAGTGGCAAGAGGTTCACCCTTCTAAGAGAGTATAACCCTCTTATCTCTCATCATGGCCGTGATCCTAAACCATTCTGGCATGAAGAATCGAAATCTTGGTGTATCGTTACATATAAAGAAGGAGTTAAAGTTAAAGGTCGTGGTCATATGGGTGAAATGGCTTTTTATTCAAGTAAAAACCTGAAGGACTGGACCTTTAATAGCTTTAGCGAATCTGAATTTCATGAATGCCCGGATTTTATCAAGCTACCAGTTGATGGTGACCCTAAAAACATGAAGTGGCTTCTCTTCGATGCCACTCCAAAGTATCAAATTGGCGATTTTGATGGTAAAGTATTTACTTCGGACTACAAAGGAACACATCAGACCATCGGTGGTAATCTTAAAGCTGGTCAATGTTTTAGTAATGCCCCTGATGGACGAGCTATCTGCATGGTCTGGTCTCGCTTTAAGCCTAAAGACCCAGAGGCACCTTTCAATCAGGGTTTTACTCTCCCTCTTGAACTATCTCTGCGCTCAACGAAGGAAGGAGTTCGTTGCTATGCTAACCCTGTGAAAGAGCTTAAAGCGCTTCGTAAAGAGAAAATACTTAAGGTGAATAACAAAAAAATATCAGGGAGTACTGCTAAATTGGCCCTGCCAGCACCACAAAATTTGCTTGAGGTAGAGTTGAGTTTATCTTATGAAAAAGGTGCTAAGCCTGAGAAGATAGAGCTTAGCTTGGGAGCGTCTAAAATAGAATGTGACCTCAAAGCCAATAGTTTTGTCGGACTCAAGGGTCGTTACCCCAAGCTAGTTTCTTATGATAAAGAAGACGGGCAGATTGATTTGCACCTTTTTGTGGACAACGCAACCATAGAGGTTTTTGCTGAAAATGGGGCTGTGTACTTTATTCATAACCGCAATGATCAAAATAAAGCTTTGTCCTCAATAGATGTTGAGGTGACTGGAGGCTCAGCTCTTATTAATAATTGCATAGTGCATGCTCTAAAATCTATCTATGTTGATTGATGATAGGTCATTAATTGCTCTTTGAAGGTGGGTTTTAGTGGCATAGGTGTATGTGAATAGAAATTAACGACTCAAGCCCACTTGGATTATCACTATCTATGCTTGAATGAGCTTTTCAAAAGATAGCATTTGGTCAAAAAATTGAGAGCGATCTAGTCCCTGTGTGATTTTACCTTCATAGACGAGTACTATTCTTAAACTGAGTCCTTTGTGAGGAGTTAAGGCTTTGATCTTATTATTAACTTCATCAATCACTTCGATGCCAATGGACTTTTTGAATTTAATTTCGCATATGTAGAGACACTCTTTAGTCTGAATCAATAAGTCTATTTGGCAGGCTGGATGTTGCTTGGTTTTCTTTTGGTGGTATGGGCTACAAGATATGATCTCTCCAATGGGTATATTGAGGTGCCTGCATAAGCTGGAGAGATTGTTGAGTACGAGAGTTTCAAATTGGATTCCAACGATTGAGTCCCATGATATGATTTCGCTAAGAGCACTGTCTTCGTATAGTCTGCTTTCAATATTGGAGGATAGTTTTTCCATATACCTGAAATAGAACCTGAGATAGTTGTCCTTCAATCGATATCGTTCAGAGCGACTTGCTGTATGGGCTCCAGGTTTAAAGACTTTGTATTTCATCAAAAAACCAGAGACGATAAGATCTTCCAGGTGTGCACTCAAACGCCCTCCTCTTGTTATTTCTATGGACTGACTGATGTCAGAGAGTGTTTTATCTCCACTGACAAGCTCCTTTATAATATGACGATAAACTTCAGTTTTTTTGGAGAATATGTCATCAAAAATTTGTTGAAATTCTCGATATAAGAGCCCATCTGGTAAGAAACACATCTCCTTGATGTTATGGTCAGCATCCATACTTGGATCGACCTCTTCAAGGTACCTTGGGATACCTCCTGTCACAGCGAGAAGTTTTAGCTTCTCCCGGCTCGAGATGCGGTCTTTTCTGTCTTTCCAAAATAGGTGGCATTCTGCGAGAGACATTTCTTCTAGTTGAAGCTCCAAAGAAACTCGACCTACAAAACCCGTGTTCTTCATGATGTTGTTTTCAATCCATGAAGAAACAGAACCACACAAAACCAAGATTAAGTTTGGGTGTTTTTTGAATTCAGTGTCCCAGGCTATTTTTAAATAACCAGCGAAATCCCTGCTGCGCATACCCATCCAGGATATTTCATCAAGCAAAACGACAGTCTTTTCATTTTTGATATTACTGGCTAGTAGGCTAAAAGTCTGTGCCCAGGATTCCAGCTTGAGCTCAGGCAATTCACTTTGACGTGCAAGCTGCTTGGAGAATGCATCCCTTTGAGCTTGATCACTTAAGCCATCTCTCGGTGCTAAGCCTTGAAACTGCAAGAAACGGTCAGCAGATTCAGCAAACTTTGCAATTAAGGTGCTTTTACCAATGCGTCGTCGTCCTTTGCAGACAACCAAAGAGGAACTTTCTTTCTTAAGTAAGCGCCCAAGGCGCTCTAACTCTTTAGTTCTACCCCAAAAGGCCATGATATTTTTGTGCCAAAAATATCATTATAAAACCGGCACAAAAATATCAAGTACAATTCAGTTGATTGCAGAGCAATCGGATGACTCCTTAATTTGATTATGGCCTCTGGTTTATTCTTCGTCGTAACAGTTTCCCCTTTTCTCCTCACCTTCGTAAGCCTTCCCTTGTTTCCCTGTAAAATATCCAAGGGCTATTTTTTGAGTATTACTAATATTTTTGGCTATTTTCTGCTCATAATAATGAATTCATCTACGCAATCCTAATTTTCTGCGTAAAATTGCTTTGAGCCCTTTAAGGCTGATACTCGTATTTATAATAAATCTAAAAATTTAGTGGGTAGAAAAAGCCCACTTTATATGG
>JADGBV010000329.1 GCA_015231345.1 Planctomycetota bacterium | reverse complement strand
GCCTGTATTCCAAGCTCCCCTGTGCACTTCGACTTCGATTGTAGGTGTAAATTTATCGAGAAACTCAGTGATGTAGGTGGGGTTGAATGCACATTTGCCTTCACGCACTTTTTCCATGATGGGTAAGTAGAATCGTCCCCAGAAGCCATTTTCGACGTCAGCCGTTCGGTACCAGCCTCCATTTTCCCCATCTGTCCAGGTCGTCACTAAAGCTGGGAAATCACAAAATTTTGTTCTTTCGCACAGTTCATGTTCAAACCACCCTGGGTCCATGCCTGATTCTTGAGCGTCTGAGAGTTCTCTGTCTCTTGGGATAATAACGATTTCCTCCCCCCCGTAGCGTGCAATAAAAGGTTGATAGCGAACTTCTTCCCAGCGCAATTCTTGCTTAGGCTTGATGTACCAGCAATCCACGACGACATAGCGGTAGCCATTTTGCTTTAGCATGGGAATCATTTCCATGCAGAAACCCATTTCTGGCGGCCAAAAACCAGGGTACTGTTCTCTGCCAAGGAGGTGTTGGCCAAGCCCTTGCCACCAAGAGGTCTGCGCACTCCAGTCCTCTTTAGGAATCAGAGGGAAAACAGGGTGGTAAAGACCAGTGCCCGCAAATTCGATTTGAGAATGGCGGTACCTATTGAGGAAATCTTCTATATCAACGATATCGGTAAAAGCTTCCCTAATAGCTGGGCTTTCAAGTTGTTTGAGCAGAGTGCCCGAAAAGACCATATGTAATTTGGCGATGTCTTCATAGCCAGCAATCATCCGTGTTGGTCGGTCGTAGCACCACATGATTTGCTTTGCTTCCCACTCTTCTTCAGAAGTCAGCAGGTCCATTAAGTTGCCAAGAGGCTGGTGCATGTTGAAGCCAACAGCGTGGTAAATATCACTCATGGACTTAGATAAATAGGGTCAAAACGATAAAATATTAGGCCTCCTTGCATTAAAGCAAGTTCCTATTATTGACTTAGCGAATTGATTTTGAAAAAAACCTTGAAGTGTTGATGATCCTATCAGAATCTACGCCTTAATAAGGAATTTTAGTATAAGAATTTAGGGCTATTATGGAAGTAAAGGGTTATTACCGTCGTTTGCGCATCGCTTTATTGGGATGGGAGTCATTACACTCGCACTATATTGGTGGAGTTGCGGTTGTAGTGAGTGAGCTAGCAGCGTCTTTAGAGAGAAAAGGTCATGAAGTTCATGTCTTTACACGAATGGTTGAAGGTCAATCTCAATATGATGTGATTGATGGTGTGCACTATCACCGCTGCCCATTTGAGCTTAATCACAATTTTATTGAAGAAATGAATAGCATGTGCGCTTCTTTTCAGGCTGAATTTAGCCGTGTGGAAGACTACAGTGGGCGTTTTGATATCATTCATGCTCATGATTGGCTGGCGACAAATGCCATGATTTGGATTAAACAAAGTCGTGAATCACAATGTGTTTTAACGATCCACTCCACTGAATTTGGTCGCTGTGGTAATAATTTTCATGGGGGCGAATCCGAATCCATAAGAAATATTGAAAGGGCAGGAACTTATTGGGCCGATAAGGTAACAACGGTTTCTCATGCTTTAAGAGATGAGGTGAAGTGGATGTACGAAGTGCCCGATGAAAAAATCTCTATGATTTATAATGGCATCAACCCCAATAAATTTGATGGTTTCATTGATCCATCTATCGTTAAAGGTCAATATGGCGTTGGTCCAGTTGATCCGACAATATTATTTTGCGGTCGTCTGGTTTATCAAAAAGGACCGGATATTCTTGTGGATGCAATTCCAATGGTACTGCATCATTTTCCTAATGCTAAGTTTCTTTTTGCCGGTGATGGCGGAATGCGTGATGAAGTTGAATGGAAAGCAGGTGAGCTTGGGATTCAGCACGCCACGCGCTTTTTGGGTAATAAGAACCACTATGAATTGATGGATCTGTTTAAAGCTTGTGATGTTGTTTGTGTTCCTAGTCGAAATGAACCTTTTGGCATCGTGATTCTTGAAGCTTGGAGTGCAGGTAAACCTGTGGTGACTTCTAGAAATGGTGGCCCAGGAGAGTTTGTCGCTCATGAACACAATGGCTTGCAAATTGATCCTACACCAGAATCCATAGCCTGGGGTTTAGGAACTATCTTCAGTGATTTTGAGTGGCTCAGGACCATGGGGGCTAATGGACGTCATGCTGCCGAGACTTACTTTTCTTGGGATTCCATCGGTGACCAAATGCTTGATGTCTATTCAGACATCATCATCTAAACATATTTCAGATTTAGATTAGGACTAGGACCCTCATGTCTTACGAGAATAGTTATAATATACAGGGCGTTGGCTCCCTAAGTGTGGTGGTGAAAGAAGCTGAGTCCTCAGTGCACCTTACTATGAGGGCTGACTAGAAGGTGAGCTTCTTATGCACTGGGGGGTTTCTCATAGAGGAGCCGGGGAATGGCTTGCCCCCAACGAAGATTGGCTTAAAGATGAGCAAACTCAATTTGTGGAAGGAGCGGCGCGCACACCATTTTGCCAAGAAAAAGGGCATCAGGAGCTCACTCTTAGTTTGCATGGTGACGAGTTGCCTCCAACTTTGGTTTTTGTTTTGTATCAACCAGAAACAGAAGCATGGACTCAAAATGGTCGTACAAACTTTACTATTCCCCTCAACTGGGAGAAAAGGCAAGCTGAGCTTGAATCCACTGATATGTCTTGGTTGGAAAATGAAATTGTAGAGCACGAAATGAACCGAAATTCATGGACGCTTATGCATAGGTTTAATTTATGCCATGACCTCTTATGCCAAAGTGGCGCCGATGAAAAAAACTTAGCCATTTGCTATGTATGGCTTAGGTATTCGGCTATTCGCCAGTTAGTTTGGCAGAGGCACTATAATACTCAACCAAGAGAATTAAGTCACTCCATTGATCGTCTGACTCGTCTACTCTCTTCTCATTATGAAGAGGGCAGCCGCAAGGGTGAGATTATTCTTCTTATTCTTTCAACTTTGGGTCATGGTAATGACGGGCAGCGGGTTCGCGATGAGATTTTAGAAATCATGCACCGTCATCATATCAAAGAAGTTTCTGGACGCTTTATGGAAGAATGGCACCAGAAACTCCATAATAATACGACTCCAGACGATATAGATATTTGCGAAGCCTTCTTAGAGTTTCTTTACTCTGATGGGAATGTCGCTCGTTTTTATGAGCACTTAGAATCTAAAGGAGTGACACGAGACAGGCTGAAAAGTTATGATAGGGCCATTAATACAGATCCAGACTTTGTTCCTCATCTTAAAGAAGGGCTGATTCACGATTTTCAAAGCTTTTTGAGAACCTTGAAAGCTGTTCATTCAGGCACAGATCTTAATACTGCCATGAATGCAGCGCGGGGAGACTTAAATGAAGATGTCTGGTCCGAGCTATCTTTCGTTGAAAATCACTTCAACAATGAAGGAACTTACTTTTTGGATTTGGCTGGTAAAATAGTGGCTTCACGCAGAAAGCTCAAAGATCTTATTCGTTCTGATCCTCAAGCCGATTCTATGCGTAACCGCCTCTTTCTTGATTTGGCTCTAGAAAGTTTTATGCGGGTTGTGATTGAAAGAAACTTGCATTTGACTAAAGATCCCTGTGAACTCTCCAGAGCTATGTCTTTATGCTTGGAAAATATGCAATTATCTTTTCCTAACCAAGAGTTAGCTGCGTGCATTGAGCATTGGCAAAAAGTAAGTTCACTTGTAAATGATCAGTCGCAAGAGTGGGCATTGCGTGCCAAAGGTGTTTTAGAGCAAGTCAGTCGTTTGGTGAGCTCACATGCGGATGATTATTATAAAATGCTACAGCCTTTTGCTCAGAACTTAGGCTTGTCTTTTAATGCCGAAAAATGGACCATAGATTTATTCAGTGAAGAGGTGGCAAGGTCTCAGCCTACCTTTTTAGTGGCCATGTTAAATCAGCAGCTTTATGCCCAGTTGCGAGAAAAAGCTAACCTTGGCGATTGGCAATTGATTAGTCGAGAATCTGCGGCTGGAAAAGTAGAAGAGCTTCCAACATTAAGCGAGGTTCAAGGAAAGAAATATGAAGAACCCACAATTTTACTCGTTGAGGAAGTCGGCGGCGATGAAGATATCCCTCAGGGTGTCACAGCAGTCATTACTCCCGATAGCATAGATTTAATGTCTCATGCTGCTATTCGCGCTCGTAATAGTGGAGTACTCTTTGCCGTTTGTTATAGTTCTGAGCTCTTAGATGATCTAAGGTCTAAGGCTGGTCAGGTTATGAGTCTCATTCCTGGTAATGGTTCGGATATTCAAGTCGAAGAAGGGTGTGTCATATCAGGTAAGCAGGCAAAATCGATTCAAATCGATAGCAAGGGTTTTACAAAGCCTAGATTTACGACTTGGTTGATCAAGCAGACTGATTTTTCCCGAAAGAAAGTCGGTGCCAAATCAACGAATATTCAAATCATGCATTCAAAGTTGCCTGCTGATTTTGCTCTACCCCAGTCTTGTGCT
>JADGBV010000328.1 GCA_015231345.1 Planctomycetota bacterium | reverse complement strand
ATCCATGAAGCTCCTACGGCTACGCCGGCGCGGTCACAAAGCTCATCCCAGATAGCACTGAAAGGCATCGTTTTGAATTCTTCCATCAGGGCTAAGCGTTGTGCGTTTTTCCCTTGGGCTTCATATTCCTGTAGTTGACTTGTGGGGTCTAGTAAAGCGTACAAGATGCCTTTGCGAGCTGCTCGAGTGCCTATGGTATAAGCGCCAATACGGTTGATTGATGCATCGAAAAAATCCAGGGCCAGAACCATGCGTTCCCATACATTTCCCCGTTGGATTTCTAGAAATACACTTTTTAGGTCATCGTTAAAAAGTACCACATGGTCCGAATCCCAACGGATGGGGCGACTCACGTGCAGCATGATTTTATCCATAAATTGTAGGTGGCTGGAGATTTTACCGTGAATGGTTTCTGTGGGGTGAAAATGCCCCATGTCCATACAGAGTCCTATATTTCTGCTAAGAGCATAATTGGAACAAAACTCAGCTGAACTGACCACGTCCTCTTCTGAGCCAATGCCAAAAAGTTTGCTTTCGATAAAGTCCACGCATTTACTGCGATCCACCGAATCGTCGGCCATAATTTCATCGTAAGATGCGGCCATGCGAGCGCGTGGGCCAAAGCGGTCGGCGGGGATGTCTTTGGAGCCGTCGGGCGTCCACCAGTTGACGTAACAGGGGTCGTCTTGGGCGTTGGCCATGGCCTCGGCAATTTTTCGGCAGGCTTTACCATGTCGAACCCAAAAAGCTCTGACATCATCTTCTCGGTGGGATAGAGTGAATCCATCTTCGGCTTTGGGGTGAGCAAAAAAGGTGGGGTTAAAATCTAATTTAACCTTTTGATCTTTACCCCAAACCATCCATTTTTCAAAGCATTCGGGGTTCATTTCGTCTCGGTCAACAAAATGCTCTGTTTCAGCGTAGCAAGCGTGGATATTTAGGCGTTGGGTTCCGGGGATAAGGGAGATTGCTTTGGCGATATCTGCTCGAGCCTCATCGCCTGTACGGGCTCTGCCTGGGTAATTGCCAGTGGCCATAATTCCGCCTCCAGCGAGGCCTTCGGGCTTGGTTTCAAAGCCGACAACATCATCGGCTTGCCAGCAGTGAAGAGAAATTGGGATATCTAGGGCTCTGTTTATGGCGGCATCGGTATCGATGCCGAATTCAGCATAGCGTTTTTGAGCGTTTTCGTAGGTGTTAGAAGGCATAAGGAATTCCTCAGTTGTGTTATTGCTTATATTCTAATTCAGAGAATAGGAGCAGTAAATACTTGAATTGATGAACAACTTGCATAAAATGACTAAAAATCAGGAGATCTAATGCAAAGGAAAATAAACGCCCCATTTAGTTACTATCGACCATCTTTGCCTGAAGCTGCTGATTGGGGATTAGAACTATGTGACTGTGGCTTCTCCAAAGTACCTCAGCACTCCCACTACCCTCTGCAAGAACACCCCGATGAATTCCTTTTTGACTGGAAAAAAGGTCGAACCCTGGATGAATATCAATTCGTTTATATTTCCCGCGGGCAGGGGATTTTTCGATCAAAAAATAATAAAATTACTAAATTGCAGGCAGGGTCGCTAATGATTCTCACTCCTGGTGTTTGGCACCTTTACCGGCCTGACACCGAAATTGGTTGGGAGGAATATTGGGTAGGTTTTCGTGGAGAGACGGCTCAAAGATTGATGACTCATTTTTTCACGGAGGACAAACCTGTATTGAACCTTGGTTTAGATGAGGGCTTAATTGAGATTTTTCAAAATATTTCCAATCAAAATAGCGAAGATTCTCTTGATCGCCATGGAGAATTAGCTGGTCAAATGATGCAAATGATAGGCCGTGTACACTGGTTGAGCAACAACCATACAAGTGTTGGAGTGCATAATAAAAGAATGGTGGAAGCTCGCCTTTATATTCAAGAGCATGCCTATGAAGAGGTGGACTTGGGGAAGCTTGCTGAGGAGATCAATATGAGTTATTCCAATTTCCGTTCAGCTTTTAAGAAGTACACGGGACTGCCACCGAGACAATTCCAGATATCCATTCGCATGAATCGCGCTAAAAATCTATTAAGCCAAACTGATACTCCTGTTTCTGAAATATCTGATGCCTTGGGTTTTGAAAGTATAGCTTATTTTTCTAGAATTTTCAAAAAAAACATAGGCATCAGCCCTAGAGAGTATAGGAATACTCAAGTAGGGCCCAATTGATGTTCTTTCTTGTTAAATAGTGCTACTTCTATGTAGCGACTCTGCCGGGTTATACCCAACAGGAGCTGGATGTAATAAGGATAGTCTTAGACTAGCAGATTAAGACCTTAAGATCCACATCAAATGAGGATATAGAACCTATGCAGAGATTAGCTTTTAAGATGAAGCTTAAACCGGGATTTGAAGCTGAGTATAAGAAACGCCACGACGAGATATGGCCGGAATTAAGTGAGGCGCTTAGAGCAGCCGGGGTAAGCGATTATTCTATATTTTTAGATAAAGAAACGCTAACCTTATTCGCAGTACAAAGAGTTGAGGATATTGATAGAGCTTCGCAGCTTCCACAAACAGCGATTGTACAGAAATGGTGGGCTTATATGGCTGATATCATGGATACTAATGAAGATAACTCTCCCAAATGCAGTGAACTGGAAGGGGTGTTTTATCACATGTAAAGATGCCGTGGTGTATATGCCCTTAGTCTTCCTTCCCTTAGGGTTGGGGAGTATATTTCTTACTTGCGAATGACGTTGAGTTTGTATTGCCGCACGCCTTGCACTTTCTTAAAATCTGATTCATTGATTGTCCAGACTTCAGCTCCAATACTCCTTGCAGAAAGAGCTATTAGAGTGTCTGCAAGAATGCTCTTTGTGGGTACTCCCAGTTTGGCAATCACTGTTCCGGCTTCTCTGTAGGTCTGGTGATCAGGAGTAATAATCCTATCTGTATCTTCATATGCACTCAACATCTTGTCGAGTTGACGCTGCTGTTTTGTTGTCCTGGCTCCTGCCTTTAGTTCTGTGGCAACAACAGAAGAAAGGTAGGGTACGCAAGTCAATACCTTCTGAGCTAGATCAATATGCTGCCCTCTGAACCAACTGATGAAAAGACTGGTATCGACAAGAACTTTTTTCACTTAAGAGAGCTCCTCTTCCTGCCAGTCAGTAAAATTACCCAACATGGCCTCATGTCCCTTTGCAATTTTTGCATTGCCAATGACGATATCGAGAGCCATATCTATTGCTTCTGTCCTGTTGCTGCAGCCAAGCACACTGACAGCTTTCTTTACCTTTTCACTTTCTAATCTGAAAGTCATGCCTTTCTTCATGCTTGCTCCTCTGTATTACGTATTTTGATAATTGTAATTCAGCTGGCGTCTTATCAAGTTTTCTTTGCCTCTTTCAGACGGAAAATCACTGTACCCGCTTGGTTTTCTGTGAGTTTTTCGATATCTGTAACTCCTCTGGCTCTAAAAGAATCCTACAGATACATTCTGCAGGATCCCATCTGTAAGAGAACTGTTGGCAGCTCTCTGTTGAAATATAAAATCTGAAATATGAGTTATTGCAATAATTTAACTAATCCAAAGCTGCAATTTTTTTCTTTAATTGCTCGTGCTCATTAAGGTAGTTGTCCACTTCTTTCAGAACATGAGCTGCTGTGAAGCCAAACTTTTCATCGAGAACTGTATAGGGAGCGGAGGCGCCGAAGCGGGTCATTCCTTTTATTTTACCTAAGGGTCCGCATAGTCCTTCCAGGTTGACGGGTAGGCCTGCTGTCCATCCCAAGGTTGGGACGCCGAAAGGCAAGGTCTTCTCTTGATAGGCAGAATCTTGCTCTTTGAAAAGGCCTGGAGAGATGACTGATACCACTTTTGCTTTCTTGCCTTTTGTTTGTAGTATTTCAGCAGCTTCCACCATAAGGCTAACTTCTGAACCGTTGGCGACAAGGATAATATCGGGGTTGTCCTGATCTATGACCGTATAGGCTCCCTGTTCGGCTTGCAGGCAAGTCGTGTAGCTGCTTTCTGGCAGGTTGTTGATGTTTTGACGGGTTAGTATCAAACAGCTGGGGGTTTTGGTGTTCTCTATGGACATTTTCCAAGCTACGGTGGTTTCGTTGACATCTCCGGGCCTTAGGGCTAGTAAACTTCTTTCGCCCTTAAGGTTATTCATTTTTTCCAATAGTCTTATTTGAGCTTCCTGCTCGATGGGTTGGTGGGTCGGCCCGTCTTCACCCACGCGGAAAGCGTCGTGAGTCCAGATATAGATGACAGGTAGTTCCATTAAAGCTGACATACGAACGGCGGGTTTTTGATAGTCGGAGAAGACGAAAAAGGTTCCCCCAGCAACGCGTACGCCTCCATGTAGGGCAATACCGTTCATCATGGCGGCCATGGTGAGTTCTGCCACACCGGCTTGCAGGAAGGCTCCGGAAAAGTCGCCTTTTTCTAGGGCTTTGGTTTTCTGTAAAAAGCCATCAGTATTGTCACTATTACTTAGGTCCGCCGAGGAAACGATTAAGTTTTC
>JADGBV010000327.1 GCA_015231345.1 Planctomycetota bacterium | reverse complement strand
GAGAAGCTCAATGCGTAGTTTTTTTCCATATACTCAACACCTGCCACTATATCAAAATAAGGCGAAAGATTCTTCTGCACCAAACCAAAATTCTGACAAGTGCCTAGTATCCCCATCAACTCTCCATCGTGACTAAAAAGAGGTATTTTTGTGGTCACAACCCATTCCACTTGCCCATGACGATTTGGCACAAGTTCCACAATATTCGTTTGAGCTCTCTTCTCATCAATAACTGCACGATCACTTTTTAGGTAATTTTCGGCCAACTTAGCTCCAAACACATCATGGTCTGTACAGCCAATGATTTCTGAGTTCGATGATGCCCCAAAAGCCTGACGGGCTTCATCGTTCACGTAGATGAATTTTCCCTGGATATCTTTAACAAAAACCTGAACTCCAGGTAAGTTATTCAAAAATAATTTAAAGTTATCTTCAACCTTCACTTGGCTCCAAAAATCTCTCATATTAAACTTTTCTGGGCCAACAGATTTACATGACTATCGATCAAATGTCGTAATGATACAAAACAAAGTCTCATTAGCACAATATAACCCACCTAAATCAAATTACAATCATAATAAATGAATATTTAATTCAGATTTAATCGCCCTTAGCCCTTATCGATTTACTGCTCCTTAGGGGAGAAGATAGGCGTTGATAAGCCGAAAGATGTTCTCGGCTAATCTCCGGCTTGACGACTCCACATGGCATCTGCATTTCTGTAGCTAGTCTCTTTACCTGAAACTGCAGTTTCGACAACAAGAAGATTACTCGTATGTCCGTCATTAAAAAGGTAATTAAAGGTCTCTCCTGTATGAAGGCCGAAGCGACCTAGTTCGTGAAGATCTTCATTGCTCTGACTTGGGTCTACAGAGAGGTGAGGTGCAGAAACATGATGACCATTAGCTCCGCCTAGCTCATTCAAACGCCAAGGCGATTCGGCTAAAAAAATAGACATCCTTGCATCTTCTATTTCATAAGTGTAAACAGAGTGAAGCCCAGAGGTCACTCCTTTAGCTGCATACTGATCAAACTCGTATTGCTCAAATCCGCTGGCCGTATCGGAGCGTATATCATGACTGTTCACACTATAGCTGCGCACTAACCTTTTATCTCCACCATACTCACGCCGCAGAATATCATCTTCCGGGCAGGTATAAACGGAAACCACACTTATTCCTTCAGTCATATTTCCTCTCTTCTTAGGGGAGTTAATATACAATCCCGTTTCTTGCATACGCACTAAATCAAGATTCCGCCCATCATAGACGCTAAGAAGATCATCCCAGACAATACCGTAGCTTTCATGGGAGGTTATTTTAGGCGAAGATTTACTGGCTTTAGTAAAGCCCGCATAGGGATATTTACTAGCATTATCTTCCGTATAAAGCATAGCGAAGTTGTAGATTGTCTTGAGATTTGATTGACAACCTATACTGCGAGCATTCGCCATCATTGAGTTCATACTGGAATTTATCATACTCATCAGTATGGTAAATACCGCTATTACTATGAGAAGTTCTATGAGCGAAAAGCTCTGTTTGCTTCTTCCTTTTTTGGTATTGTGTTCCTTCATATCCATATCACTGATACCCATTTTAAATATTTCTGATAAAAGTCACGATATAATTCGATGTTAGACAGATTGATACACCCTCTTGGCACGACTTGACTAGCCTCCCACCGCTTTAATATTATATCAATTATAGATCAATCTAAAGAAATGTCAAGTAATCAGCATATCATTCGTGTATATTTAGATTTTAATCCGTCAATTGACCCTTTCAGACAAACGAGCTAAGGTGAGTTCTGCCTCAAACCTATTTAAATTCTGTCTTTTCCAGTATTTAGGTTATAATACAACAATGTCAATCAGAAATGACAGAGGGAGGGGCCTTGTATTACTGATATTGATACAGTGGTTTTGCTTCAATGCTATGGGTGCCATTAAAAGCACTACAGGAAGCATCATTATGGATGCGCAAAATGATGGATCTGCGGAAGCCATCCTCAATGCAACAGGCTTATCTATCGGAAAAGCCACAGCAGCATCAGCTAATCTTGATGTTTCGGGAAATGCAATTATCAGCGGCTCTTTGTCTGTGGGGTCCAATAATTCGCCCTCTTCAGGCTTATCGATCCAAGGCTCTTATGCCTTTTCTCATGAAACAGTCAGCGACAACACGACCTTGGATACGCATAGCTATTACTTCACTGATTCCTCTCAAGGAAATATTATACTTCAACTGCCGCCCGCAGAAACATCGCAAGGGAGAAAAGTATGCATCAAGAGGTCGAATCTTAGCGGAGATGTTACTCTTGGCGGGGGGCTTATAGAAGACGCTTCATCACTCACCCTTCCAGCAGGCAAGCTCACATCGCTCTCACTTATTAATTCGGCTAATATATGGAGAATTGTTTCTCGTTACGATGCCGATTCAATAATATCCTCGCGTAAAGTTTTCCACGCTTTACTAGATGAGAGTTCACCTGATTCTCCAGTCGATTCAGTGAATGGAGTTATTGGCATACACAAGAACATGGCATCTGCTAATATCGGTGTTTCAGCAAATATTGGTTTAGGCTGTGACCTCGATGGGGATGAAGCTAGCACTACAGGGGATTTTATAACCTTTGAACCTGGAGGAGCTTCCGAAGGGATCTACGACCTGCAATTATTTACTCTTTCAGCACGTATCTACCCTAGAACTCCCCTTCATACCAATCACCAAGCCATCATCAAACGAGGCGGCAATGAGACTCTCAACTACCGCTTCACTCTTAACGCAAGTGACATGAAACTTTATCTGCGGGTCACTTTTTTCGATGAAAGCACTCTACAGACCTCCACCACAACAGTTCTCACTCCCGGTCAGTGGTATCATGTTGTAGGGGTGCATGATGGTTCTAATCTTCAGATCTATATCGATGGTGTTGCAGATGGAAGCCCTGTGAACACTGGAGGGCGCGCTCTTGTTCAAGGAGGCGACAAAGGGCTAGATATTGGTGGTTCTGGCGGCGGTACCCAGAACTTAAATGGCATAATGGATGATATAAGATTATATAACTATGGGCTATCTGCAGCGCAAGTACTTCAACTATACCAAGGCACTTTTGATTAGCAGAGTCATTGATTCAAGCTTCCGATTTTATAAGTATTACCGCCCCTTTTCTTCAAGAATTTTTGCTTTCTTAAGTAGCTCTATACTCGTGGTATAAAAAGAGTGACTTTTTGCAAGAGGTGATATCTCTAATTCTTTAAGCCAGTCCACTCGTACCTTCTCAAGCTTCGAAACAATTTCAGGCTTAGCAGCAGCAAGGTTCTCTTTCTCCCCTGGATCATCAACTAAATGATAAAGCTGATATTCTTTTTCCACTTCAAGGTAAACCAGTTTGTAGGGATCATCAAGCACAACAGACATGGCCGTATTTCCTGTGCCCACTTTAGCAAACATATAGTGATAAATAACTGGCTGAGGGCGACTGTATTCTTTTCCCCGAATCACATCAGCAAAACTAAAACCATCCTTATGATACTGAGGGAGAGAAGGAATACCCGATAAATCCAGGAGCGTTGGATATATATCAGTACCATTAATAACAGACTGTGAACTTATTCCTCCTTTCTCACGCGGGTCAAAGACAATAAAAGGCACGCGTAAGCCGCCCTCATAGAGCCAGCCTTTACCCGTACGCAGAGGAAGATTAGACGTTGCCAGCTCCCTTTTGCCGCCAGCTTTAGTGGTGGACAACCCACCATGATCTGAAGTAAAAACAATGAGTGTATTCTTATCAATGCCTAGTTCACGTAGTACTATGCGCAAACGGCCAACACTTTCATCGATAGATTCAACCATAGCAGCATACACAGGGTTATTTTGATAACGCTTTACTTGGCCTGTGTGGTCCTGAAAACTTTCTGACTCAGTCATAGTGCCGGCCATATTGTCGAGTTTTTTCTCGTATTTTGCCACAAGCTCAGCTTTGCCCTGAATGGGGGTATGCACACCATAATGGGATAGAAAAGCAAAAAAGGGTTTTTCAGATTTAGAAGCAGCATGCTTACGTATAAAAGCTTCGGTTTCTGAAGTTAAACGATCGGTTAGATAATCATTATCTGGGTCTTTTGATTCTAAACCGGGCATAGCCTCTTTACCCTTATGGTAAGGAAAGAAATAACTTTTAGGAGACCCAGCAGCACAACCGCCAACATTCACATCGAATCCTCGTTTATCAGGAAACTCACTTGCTTCATGTCCCAAGTGCCATTTTCCAGCAAAAAAAGTTCGGTAACCCGCTTTCTGATAGCTTTCAGATAAGAGCTGTGTTTTTCGTGAAATGCCATGTTTATTTTTCAGTTTATTGCGATAAGGGTACTGTCCGGTCATCAAGGAAAGTCGTGACGACACACAACGAGGTGCAGACATATTGGCCCTAGTGAAAACGACACCTTCACGGGCAAGAGAGTCTATATGGGGCGTTTCATAAAAAGATGAGCCAGCATAAGAAAGATCGCGCCAACC
>JADGBV010000326.1 GCA_015231345.1 Planctomycetota bacterium | reverse complement strand
GTTTGTTGGCTATTTTCTATATACCGAGGAATATAAACGGTGTACATTGCATTAGAGCTAATAACAGCAATTGTGCTCACGAGAGTAAATGAAAAAATATAAGCATCCATCTCCGCTGAAACACCAAAAGTCTTGGCAATGATCATATCACGAAAAACCCCCAGAGCCTTCACAGCCATACTGCTAAAGGCTATGACGCCACTACCATAAGCTAGGGAACGTAATGAACTTAGCTCTTTCACCGATGTATTATAGCTCAGCTAAAAAAGGTCAATTAGGCCTTTAGGGCTTACTCTCTGGAACATGGTATACGTGAAAATCATCATATTGAATCGTACCTATTGAGTTTGCGAATCGAATATGCCCTTCACCTATGGCTCGATAATACATCGGGACTCGAAATGAATTAGGGGTGGTAAAAATAGTTTTGTCATTTACTGATATTGTCATAATACCACCTTGAGAAAGAATTTTTAATTGATGCTTTTTATTCCGCTGTAAAAACCCTGGGATTTTAAACAAAACTTGCTCTTTATCATCATTAGTAAAATGCAGGTGCCATTGGTCCCCACCGTTATAAAAAGAAACTAAGCACAAGTGTGTAGCGAAGTGAAGAGGATAGGAGGCATTAGTAAGGCTGTCGTCTTCTAAGGTGAAGCTTATTTCAACACAGTTATGCCAAGAATTAAACCTTTTACTACATATAATATGATTTGAGAAAGCATTTCTATTATTTAATTTGAGATTTTGATCATTTAAACTGTACCGACCAACCGGAGGCCATAATGTTCTCGACAAAGAACGGCTATTGAAATTTTCGCTAAAGGGCACACCTATTTCAGGCTTTTCTATTGGTATTACCTTATCTGGATGTACAGTTACGATCTCAGGGTTATCTATTGGTGTTGCCTTATCCGGAAGCAAAGATACGATCTCAGGATTATCTATAGAAATTAGCTTTTTAGGTTCTTCTACTACCGCAACTTCTATAGTAAAAAACATCAAAAGAAGTACAGAAACAATAAATACGATGACCATACTTATAATCATCAACTTTGAACTAGAAGCTGCCTTCTCCTTTTCGTGATTATTATTCTGGTTATATTCATGCAAAGCTTGATCCATAGTAGAATGAGAATACCCCATTTCTTTACCAATTCCTATGATTGTTTTTTCGCCAAGACTTTCATCTCTTTGCTGCTGAACCTCTTTCGCCTTTGCTATAACTGACCCCATCTCATTATACTGAATCCTCACTTGATCAGTTGACTCTTCACGTGGCGCTTGGTAGTCACTGTCAAAGTTCTTAAGTATTTCTTCGATAGTACTGTACCTGACTGAAAGATCACTACTACACATGGATGCAATAATCGAGTGCTCCTTGCTAGAAATCCCTAAGCTTTGATGAAAAGATGAAGGAAATGGAATTCTAATAAATTCAGATATGGATGGAGCAATTTCTGGGTGACAGGCGCGAAGCATATCGTACCAAAGTATACCCAGAGAATAGATATCACTTTGCACCGAATGCCCTGCTCCCTGCAGGACCTCTGGCGCCATATATCTTACCGTACCCATGACTTCGTAACTTTGTGTAATCATATAATTATCTTGACTCGACTTAGCCAATCCAAAATCAAGAATACGAACCTTTTTGTCTGGTGTTATCATCACATTATCAGGTTTAATGTCTCTGTGAAGTATTCCTTTCGCATGAGCAACCTGCAAGCCTAAAAGAATTTGCGAAATAATAGGCAGGATTTGATTTTGCCTTAATCTTTTGTTTGAAATAATCTCTCGTAAGTTTGACCCTTCAATAAATTCCATAATTATTACAGTTTCGCCCTCTACCTCAGTAAGGTGATAAATGCGAACGATATTAGGGTGGTCGAGTGCAGAGAGGATTTGAGCCTCTTGGATAAACCTGCTTTTAAAAAGTTTTTTTTCAGAATGATCATTTCGGATTAGTTTTAATGATACTAGCCGGTTCAAAACCATATCTTGCGCTTTCCATACACTCCCCATACCACCTTCACCAATTTTCTCAATGATTTGGTAGTTTTTCAAGTTTCGCAACCGCGCCTCATCTCCCTTGATTTCGGGAGAAATCAGGGTGCGCATAGTCTCCTTAGTGCCTTGGATAGTCTGGGTAAGTTTTTGGCATTGAGGACAATTCTCAATGTGCTCCCTTATTAAAGCCTGTTTAGGGTTAACTACTCCTTCAGAAATATCAAGAATGTATTGATATAATTCTTCTTCAGAAAAATGCACATCTTGATCCATTAACCCATCCTATCGACTATGCATATTACAATAATAATCACTCTAAATATAGCGCCATCAAAACGATCCACTAATCCTAAGCCATAGATTCTTACGTCAATCTCATAATCAATCAAATTTTTTATCAAATTACCTATAAAGACGACCTCTAGAGACCCGATGCCCCTGTCACAAATCTACAGAAATCACCCACCACTTTCCTTTTGCCGCTCTTAACTATGATATCTCTTTAAATATCGCAAAACCCATGTGTGGCCTAGCCGGATTACTCAATAGTTCTCAACACCCCGACCAGTGGTCCAACACATTGACGTCAATGGGTGCGCGAATTTCCCATCGCGGACCGGATTATCAAGGGCATTGGTACTCTGCTGAAGACGAAATCGGCATGGTTCATTGTCGCTTGTCCATTCTCGACACCAGCGAACATGGCAATCAGCCCATGAAAAGCAGGAGCGGGCGCTTTGTCATCTCTTATAATGGAGAACTCTATAATTTTCACGAACTCAGGTCCGAACTGAAATCCCATGGGCACCCTGTAGAAAGTGATTCTGATACTGAAGTGCTTCTAGAAGGAATTGAGTGTTGGGGCTTAGAGAAGTGTTTAAGCAAATGTGCCGGCATGTTTGCTTTTGCCTTATGGGATACTAAGAAAAAAGAACTGACTTTAGCCCGGGACCGAATAGGAATCAAGCCATTATATTACGGAATTCACGGAAATATGCTGAGCTTCTGCTCTGAGCTCCATGCTCTTATGGAAGTGCCAGGCATAGAATTAAAGCTAGACCGAAACAGCCTTGGCTCCTACTTGCGTCATAACTACATCTCTTCCCCTCACTCAATTTACCAATCTGTTAGAAAGCTCCCTCCTGGAACCTGGATTCGCTTTCGCTCAGGCAGCCCTTTGGTTGAAGCCAAGCCAATCCGGTATTGGTCAGCATCTGAGCAAGCTCTTGCCGGAATCACATCACCTTTTGAAGGCAACTACGAGGAGGCAAAAGAAGCCTTGGAAGAAAAGTTTACTCATGTCATTTCTCAGCATATGCTCTCTGATGTTCCTCTGGGAGCCTTTCTTTCAGGAGGAATTGATTCAAGTCTAGTCTGCTCATTTATGGCAAAACTTAGCTCTAAGCCCATCAAAACATTCAGTATCGGCTTCCATGAAAAAAGGTTCGACGAAGCCCGTTATGCTAAAGAAACAGCCTCACATATCGGCAGCGATCACACTGAACTCTATTTATCGCCCTCTGACGTTCTTGAGCATATACCCACCGTACTTGCTTTATGCGATGAACCTTTTGCTGATTCATCACAAATCCCCACCTGGATGGTCAGTCGACTGACACGCTCGAAAGTTACGGTGAGCCTTTCTGGGGATGGCGGAGATGAACTTTTTGGAGGCTATACCCGCTACCTCTATGCTCAAAGTGTTTGGAAAGCTTTGAGCCGTATCCCTTCTCCTCTTAAAAAAATGGGCTCTTCCTTTCTCAGCTCCGTTCCCCAATCAATCTGGGATAATTCCAGTGGCATTCTTAACAAACTCTTACCTAAAGGGGGAGGCATTTCACATTTAGGGGACAAAGCACAGCTATTGTCACGCCTCTGTTCATGTTCATCCCCAAAAGATCTTTATCTTTCCATAGCCTCACTCTACCATCAACCTCAAAGCTTACTCCTAGAAGGAGAAGAGTACCCCTCAGCAATTTTAGACAAAGAGCCCTGGAGCCTGCCTTCTTCCTTTACAGAACAAATGATGCTTATCGACCTACTCACTTATCTTCCGGGGGATATCCTCACAAAAGTTGATAGAGCCAGTATGGGTCTGAGTCTTGAGGCCCGAGTTCCTCTTCTGGATCATAGATTGGTAGACTTTGCATGGAGTTTACCTTTGGAATTCAAGTGCACACAAGGTCAGGGGAAGCGTATCCTCCGAGACATCCTAGCCAAACACATTCCTCGCCGCCTTATCGATCGTCCCAAAATGGGCTTCTCTATCCCTTTGGCTCAATGGCTGCGTGGTCCTCTTCGCGAATGGTGTGAAGAGCTTTTCAGTGAGAAATCTCTACAAGATTCTGGGGTTTGGAATAGTGCTGAAGTGCGGAAACTGTGGGCGGAACACCTCTCGGCAAAGAAAAATCATCAGTATATTCTCTGGAATATTGTTGTCTTTCAGCAATGGCTTAAGGCAAACCCTAAAGTTTCTGTGGTTTGATATTTCGCCGCAGCTGCGATGGTGAGCTT
>JADGBV010000325.1 GCA_015231345.1 Planctomycetota bacterium | reverse complement strand
GAACGCACCCTATCGGTATCCATCCTGCCTGGTATAAGATTGTTGATACGAATATGTTCGGAAGCTAATTGTTTTGATAGGCTTTTAGCAAGACTTGTTACTCCTGAGCGCATGACATTGGAGAGAAGTAAAATATCGATGGGCTCTTTAACGGACGAAGAGGTGAGAGTGAGTATGGCTCCACCTTTTCGTTTGCGTAGGTGAGGCAAGGCGCAGCGAATCATGCGAACTGAGCTCATGAGTGTGAGTTCAAAGGCTTCTTGCCAGTCGTCGTCACTGAAATCGTCGAACTGTCCTACAGGTGGGCCACCGGCATTGACGACGAGACCATCAAGACCTCGAAATTTTTGGGTGCTAGCATCAGTCCATGATTTGATAGAATCTGAGTTGCTTGCATCTAAGGTATGGCCCATGATATGGGTTGTGGATATATTACTGAGCTCATTGATGGCTTTGTCTATATTACTTTGGCTGCGGCTTCCTATGGAGACGTAGGCTCCTTCTTCCAGAAGGGCCTTGGCAATACCGAAGCCTAGGCCTTTGCTGCCAGCGGCCACCATGAAAACTTTATCTTTTAATTTAAGGTCCATTATACTATTGATGCTTGTCTCGATAAGCTTGGGGGCTAATCCCCTCTTTCTTTTTGAAGTATGCTGAGAAATAACTTTGATCGTTGAATCCTAATTTGGTCACAATGTCTTTGATAAGAATATTACTATTGGCGAGATCTTCTTTGGCTTTATCGAAACGTAGGTTGAGGTGGTATTGATTGGGACTGCTTCCTGTTCTACGCTTAAAGGCTTGGCGAAACCAAGAGTAACTGACAAATAACTCTTCAGCCATCTTTTTAATATCGAGTTGTTTATTGAGAGAGTTCTCCATTAGCTTGATGGCATTATCAATGGTTAAATTAATATATTGGTTGTTGAGCTTCTTATTGTTCGTCTTTATATGCGATAAAATTTCATTGGCAGACTCTTGGAGTTGCTGTGCGACTTGCGGGAAAAACTTTTGTGGAATGGAATCTGCCGGACCAGTGGTCCAAATAGCGATAATATCTGATGCATCATCTAATGGGATGGGAACTCCAACACAGTGACAATTCAGCATTTGTTCGTTGTAGTCAATTGAGTAGCCTTTCTCTTTGCATGATGCCAACTCCTTTTTAAACTGATCCATTGAGGTAATGGTATTGTCAGTGAATTTATTGAGTGTCAGCTGAGAAAGTACTTCTTTTTGATCTTTTGAGGGTAGCTGAGAAAGAATGGCTTTGCCTGGGGCAGAGGGGTGAATGGGGATGTGATAACCAGGGTTGATATGAAAACTAAAGCCAGAGGTTCCTTCCACTGCGCTAAGCACTTGGATCATGGGAGGGTTAAGGGACCTGTTCAGGAATCCTAGGCCGATGGTTTCACCGATGATCTTCTCCAGGTCGGTCATAACCACTGTGGCAATTCGAATGAGTTCTTGTTGATCCATGCTTATATCTTATTTCCAAAGAATTATAGTGTTGTTTTTCAATCTGCTATTGTTCATGTCAAAAAACACAAGTCTAAACACCAGAACTTGAATTGATATTGAATAGGATAAGAATATGATAATATCGTACTTTAATTCGAGGTTTAATAATGAAGATTTTAAGAGGTCTTAAGGGATTATTAGGATTTGCAGGTGTTGCATTAGTTCTGTCTGGTTGTAGCTGTAAACATGAAGCTCCTCAAAAGATGGAGATATCAAAGGAAGCCTTTTACAAAGATGGCGTTTTCCAGCCAGAGGCGTCTAAAGCTGCTTATTTTTCTTTAATGAAGAAGTTCAATTACCCTGTTTCGGCTACTTTAAAAACTGATAATTTTTGGGTCTGTGATTTTCTCCAAGCTGACCATGCCGCACTTGGGATGGGTGGTGTCTTCTGGATGAACGAATCAAACGTCTACGGGCAAGCTGGTTGTAAGAAATATAAAGGTGACTTTAAAGATGAGAAATACGGTTACTTGGGTCATGAAATTTACTGCTTGCCGAATCAAGCTCTTCCTGAACATCGTCATACAGGTGGTTCAGAAGGCCATGGCCCCAAAATGGAAGCATGGCATATTCGCTATGGCGATGCTTGCTTTTTTAGCGAATTAGCTCCAGAAGGTGGCGACGAAACTCTTATTAGTGATATGCCAGAAGACGAGCGTCCTTGGGGTTATGGTGAGTCTTGGTTTAAATGTAAGTATGTTGTAAAAAGAAAGGCCGGTGAAATCTACAAATTAGTTGATCCCGAATCTTATCATTTCTTGCGTGCTGGTAGTGAGGGTGTTATTATTACTGAATATGCTACTTTTCATAACCATGTAGAATTCAGCAAGCCAGGACTGAAATTTGCTAATACAGGCATAAAATAAGTTCTTACATATAAGAGATTTTAAAAAATCCCACTGAGCGATCAGTGGGATTTTTTTTGCATAAGGTCGAGTGGCTTTATGCAATTTATTGAATCCGGAAAGTGAAAATTTTAGATGGTTGAATGAAGGCTGAGGAAAATAATATGCCCTTTATTTGCTTCCCCTATGGCCTCTTTTCTTACCCCTCCCCAGATTGTTCAGAAAATCGATGAAGGTGGCGTTGCTAAAGCAAGGTTAAGCCCGGGAAGAACTTTTCTTCTTGCTCTCCTTGCTGGAGCCTTCATTGGCTTTGCTGCTCATCTAGCCACTGTTGTGGGCACAGGTCCCTATGCTTGGTGGGGGCTGAAGAAATTCATGGTAGGTTCGGTTTTTAGCGTGGGGCTTATGCTGGTGATTATCCCTGGTTCGGAGTTATGGACCGGTAACTGCCTTATGGCCATGGCCTACTTCGAGAAAAAAATATCACTCAGCGAATTACTTAAGAACTGGGTAATTGTCCTTGCCGGGAATTTCATTGGCGCTGTGTCATTAGCACTTTTGATTGTTAGTTTTGCCCAATTATTAAATGGCCCCGTGGGCGGCACTGCCATTCAAATAGCTTATGATAAAGTTGCTCAACCCGAAGAGGGCCTTTCGCATTGGTTTGCTTTCTTCTCTCGTGGTGTCTGTTGTAATATCCTTGTTTGTCTTGCCATTATGATGGCTGCAGCCGCGAAAGATATAGCTGGGAAAATTTGGGCAATTTATTTCCCCATTATGGCTTTTGTGGCATCGGGTTTCGAACACTCCATTGCCAATATGTACTTTCTGCCAGCTGGTTATTTTGCGAAATACTTTGGCGAAGCTGTAAAACATTCAGGTAAAGGAGCAGATAGCCTCGATTTGCTTAATTGGTCTGCTTTTTTTAATGATAACCTCATTCCTGTCACCTTGGGGAATTTTGTTGGTGGTTTTTTGATTGTTGGTTGGACCTATTGGTTTTTATACGGAAAAGTTCATTCTCCCTCTCTTGAGGAAGAATGAACTCAAACCAAACAGTTACTTCTTAGTCTTCGATAATGACTCGGAAACCAACATTATAGACTTTCTGCCAACTTGGGTAAGCTAAACGGTAGCTAGCAGTGGCTCTTTTGGCTCTGTCGCGCCAAGAACCGCCTCGCACGACTTTTTGCCCTCGATCTGCATGGGTACTGCTCAACTCATTATAGGGGTAATCAGCCATTTCTGAGCGTGTCCATTCTGCTACATTACCATGCATATCGTAAAGTCCCCAAGGGTTGGCTTTATAAGTTTTAACGTCTGCTAAGAGTAAAGCGCCATCATTTGCGTAAGTATCCTTGGGGATAAAGTCATAGACAGATGTTGGGTTTTTGATGGGTTTAGGGTCCACACCTTTAACAGCAAATTGAGACATGGATGAATCTGCGAGGTTAGCGAATTTGGAGTAATCTGTGTTATGTTCGCCAAACCAGAAATCATGATCCTCTCCAGCACGACAAGCCCATTCCCATTGCGCTTCTGTGGGTAAAGAGACTTTTTTGCCAGTTTTCTCGGACAGCCACTGACAGAACTTTTGCGCTTTTTCCCAAGTCACTCGAATCACAGGGTAATTGTCTTTGTGGACAAAATACCCACGTCGGACTTGATCTTTATAATGTTGATCATAAACACCATTATTGTGTTCTTTATCGAACAGGGCGTATTGTTTGACCGTGACTTCAGTGCTAGCCATCCAGAATGGTTTGGATATGGATACTTTGTGCAGGGGTTGCTCTTGAGGTGTTTCATGAGTGCTGCCCATAATAAAAGAGCCAGCAGGGATTTTTTGAAACTCAATGCTGACTCCTTGGCCCATATCCAGGTTCAAACTATCCTTGTTATAAGCTCCTTGCACCTTGGCGCGCGCACCCAGAGGCCAATCCGTTGGGGTACTGGCTGCGGCTGCATGGGTCGGTGCTTTTAGAGAAGCCGGCATAATAAATTCAGAGGGCTCATAAGGGTTCACGACTTTCTCCACGTCCACAAAATCTTCAATATTCAGAGTGCTATAAGCGGCTAGCATTTCTCTGCGTCTTTTGTGGTTGTAATCTGTATTTTGTTTGCTAGCGACTTCCCCCCAAGTTCCTGCTGCAGGTACATTAAGGTCGATCCAT
>JADGBV010000324.1 GCA_015231345.1 Planctomycetota bacterium | reverse complement strand
TATCCTCTTCCATTTTACCCATTTCCGTGAGGTCCATGGCGAGTTCGCTTGTGAGTTCTTCTTTGGCTTTGAGGGCTTTTTTGCGTAATGCCTCATCTTCATTTTGATTGAGAGCTTTAAGGATATTGCCCGCACTATTATGGAATTCGCCCATAACGCCTTGAACTTGTTCTGCGAAGCGAGTTTTGTAAAGTAAGTGACTGTCATCCAGGTTCTTAGAGTACTTGTGGCTGTACATATGAGCCAAATCGGAATATAAGCCTCCATTGGGATTATAAGGGATTCCATGGAATTTGAGTCGGTTCATACCATTTTGAACCCAGCGCCATCTTTCTTCTCCCGCAGGAAAAGTTACGGAGATGTTATAGGACATATTCCAGGCGGCATAGGACCAGACTTTCTCGTCATAAGGTTGTAACTTGCCGATGAGGTCATAGAGGTGGACGATTTCATAAAAGCGTTTTTCCTCTTGAAGTTTGACGGCTCTCATCCATAGAGCATCGATAATCATGGAACGGAAAATACCCATGCTCAGAGCAAAACTGACTTCCGGCGGAGGAGCTTCGGCCTTTTTGCCCATAATATTTAAATCATGAGTTTCTCGGCTCTGGACCATATTCGCTTGGAAGTGGCGGGCGCCAAGAAAAATCCCTATGCCCACAAATAACCACAGCACTTGCAAGGGTTGCCTTCTCATTCTCTACTTGCTCCCAGTTCTTGCTTGGGCACAAAGTAAAAAAGGTAAAGGCTGAGAATGATTAAAAAGGGAATGATGGAAAGAAAATGCGAGCCAATGAGTTGCCAGGAAATGAGTTCACTATTAGAAAGATAAGGCGTGGGGTTTAAGTGATAAAAATCGGGGGTTAAGAAAAGTAAGGGTTCCCATACCATGCGGTAAAAAAGATCAACAAAGCTTAAATTAGGGGGCTGAGGCATGGAAGTGGGCATGGGCGTGGGGAAGAGGAGCTGGTAAATATCACTCTTGAAGCAACCAATAAGAAAGATGAGACTGATGACCAGAAAGCTACCCTGTAAACTGAGGAATTGACTAAAAAAGAAGCTTAAGGCGATTAGTGTGGCACATAAACCCATGATCATAATGGAAGACCTAAGGTAATTGCTTATGACTGAGCTCGTCGCTGTGGAGACCATCAGGGGTTTTTTAGGAAGGTAATAAAAGACTGTGCTTCCTTTGGCACTTTCTTGTTTTAATTCCAGGGGGAGAGGGTAAAAAGAATCGGGAATTTCAGGCAGCTTTTGATAAAAGGTTTTCCCTGATTTAATGGTTTGAGCTGAGATCCACAAGGCTTCTCGCCCTTTACGCAAGCGCATGAATAAGTTGGTTTCCTTGGATAGTGATATGCTCCTAAGGGAGCCTCTGAGTTCACGTCGCTTAGCTTTGCCAGGTTTCTCAATAATGAAGGCCAGCGTTTTTCCTTTAGCCATGGGAATGCCTTGGGTAATGGTCCGGCGCATTTGCACTTCTTGAATCTCTTGCTCTTCGGCAAAGGAGATTTCTTGAAAACTATTGACTTCTTTTAGCCGCTGAAAGGTGTCATTCTTTGTTTCTGCTTGATCTTCGGAGTTTTCAATAAGCCCTGTTGCAACAATGCCTGCGCAGAGGTTAAAGCAAAGAGAGAAGAAGAGTATAATGATGTTGATGGCGCAAAAGCGGGCAATTAAAACGGTGGATCTTTTAATGGGTCGCGTAGCAATGAGTAAGTGCAAATTTTTCTTTTGCTCGTACTTCTGTAACCATACGGTCCAAACAACGGAGATAAGGGCGAGGACAATGACTTGGAAGTGACCATAGTAGGTCAAGAAAAGGCGCACGCGACCTTCCGCCGATCCGTCTGACTTCAATAATGAAGGTAGAGAGAAGGTCAGCAGGAGCATGCATGCTCCAAATACAGCAGGCAAGCGTAGTCGCCAAGCGTGCCTGAACACCTCGGTCATGATTGCAAGGAAGGCCATCTTAATCCTTGCTTAAACTATCCAGATAATCTTGATCTGGGCCCGTTGTGCCTTCAGAATGGGGTTGTTCGTCATTTTGCTCAAGGCCAATGCTTGGGATGCTCGGGTCAGTTTCTTCCTGTGGATCAGATTGATTTTGAGTATCCTTGCTGAAATTGAGAGTCGAATATTCAGGCCCCTGAGCATCACGAATGACTTTGAGAAAAAGCTCTTTCATGCTTTCGGTTTGATGCTCTTGATATAAGTCTTTCAAAGAACCTTGAGTCAGCATCTTGCCTTGGAGAAGGACGCCAATATGATTACAGATATCTTCGGTTTCAGCCAGTAAGTGGGTGCATATGAGTATGGTTTTTCCTCTTTGCTTTAAATGATCAATCAGCTTGTGGGTTTCGTCGATGCCCACGGGGTCGAGACCATTAGTCGGTTCGTCGAGGATGAGTAGTTCGGGGTCTGCCAGAAGAGCCTGAGCTATGCCCATACGTCTGGTCATCCCTAAGCTATATTGGCTGAGTGTGCGATGAGCTTCATTTTTCATGCGTGTGATTTCAAGAACATATTCCACTCTTTCTTTGCGTTCTTTTTTGGGAAGGCCAAGCAATTTGCCGTGAAAATGCAATGTCTCTAGCCCTGTTAAATGCTCATAGAAGTAATTGTTTTCTGGCAAAAACCCAATGCGAGCCTTGTTTGAAATTTCAAAGCAGTTATCGCCGAAGACTTGCGCTGACCCTCCCGTAGGGTAGAGCAAGCCTAAAAGAATTTTAATGAGTGTTGTTTTTCCAGATCCATTGGGGCCTATGAGGGCACATACTTCGCCAGGGTGTAGTTTTAGGCTGATGTTGTCGAGAGCGACGGCTTTTGGTCTGCCCCAAAAATCCTTGAAAACCTTGCGTAGATTTTGAGTTTCTACAACGGCTTTACTTGCGACGTTTTGAGGAAGGGCTGGGCCTGGGGGTATATCTGAACTTAAAAGACTCATTTATTAAGGGGTCATTTTTACCAAACGAGCGCTATTAAAGAGGATGATGAGGGCGCTGACATTATGGATAATGGCTGCTAAAACGGGACTTACGATACCAAGAACGGAGAAAAATAATCCAAGAATAAGTACACTTACACCAATGGCCATATTTGTCCAGATAAGTATTCGGGTACTGCGAGAAAGGCGATGTAGAAAAGGCAAGCGGTCCATGTTAGAGCTCATTAGAGTAATGCTCGCGCTTTCAATGGCAACTTGAGAGCCTAAAGCCCCCATGGCGATGCCGACATCGCTGGCTGCTAAAATAGGCGCGTCATTAATGCCATCGCCTACGACGGCTGTTTTATAGCCAGCATTTTTGCTTAATTGCAGTTGCTCTAGTTTTTGTTCAGGCAAACATTTTGCAAAAACCTGATCTAATTTGAGTTCTTTTGCTGCTTTGCGAGCTGGTTCCCATGCGTCTCCTGTGAGGAGTGAGCATTGCTTAATTCCATATTTTTTGAGCTCATCTAAGCTATTTGCAGCATCTTGGCGTAGCTGATCGCTTAAATAAAAGATGCCCAGTAAACCAAGAGATTTGCTGCCCAAGGCCATACATGTGCCTGAGTCGATTGCGTGTGCATCGTTGGTGTTGCACTGCTCTTTAACCCATTCGGGTCGTCCCATAAAGTATTCGTCGTCATTGTGTTGAGCTTTCATACCTTTGCCATGAATTTCAGAAACCTGAGAAACTGGTAATGGGTGAATGTTCGCTTTGAGCATAGCTTGATGGACCCCTTTGGCATTGGGGTGGTTGCTGCCCGAGGCAATGCTTCCAGCAACTTGTAGCAGGCGAGCTTTATTTTTTTCGCCTAAAGGGCTCATTTTTTCTAAAGTCATTTCGCCTTTGGTGAGGGTCCCTGTTTTATCAAAGAAAATATGCTCCACCTGATGGAAATGTTCCAGGTTAACGACATTCTTAATGAGCACACCAGCTCTGGCTGCTGCTGTAATAGCTGCAATCATCACAGAAGGGGTAGCTAGAATAAGACTACAGGGGCAAGCGATAATGAGTATAGTGATAGCCCTACTTAAAGCATCGGGTTCTTCTCTTTGCACAAAGTAAACCACAGCGGCAAGCATGACGATAAGTGGGGTGTACCAGCCAGCATTTTTTTCGATAATGCTCATGACGGGAAGTTTGGAGTCGGCTGCTGAGTAAATGAGTTTTTTAACTTTACCCACCGTGGTGTCTTCGCCGCATTTCTCAACCTTAACCGAAATAACGCCTGTAAGGTTAGTGGTTCCTGCATAAACGGCACCGTTTTTGTTTTTATCGACAGGTATACTTTCACCCGTAATGGATGACTCATCAAAGCTACTTTCGCCTTCATGGATGATGCCGTCGATGGGGAGGACTTCGCCAGGGCGAACTTGGATCAGTTGGGAAACTTTAAGGTCTTCGGTGGGGAGCTCTTGGATTTCCCCATCTTCTTGAATGAGGTGAACTTGCCCTGGAGTTGCACGAATAAGAGTTTCGATGGCTTTGCCTGCGCCTATGGCCGTACGGTTCTCTAGCTGGTCGGCCATGATCATAAAGAAGCCGACAAGG
>JADGBV010000323.1 GCA_015231345.1 Planctomycetota bacterium | reverse complement strand
TTACAAATGTGTATGACCGTGATGAGTGTGTGAAGAGGCAAGGGCAAATTTTACCTGTATTGCGCTTGGGTAATATATTCCACAAGAAAGATGAGAAATTTTATGACCGTGGTATTATGGTTATTCTTGAGGGAAGCGGCAAAAGAATTGCCGTTCTTGTTGATGAAATCGTAGGGATTCAGCAAGTTGTATTGAAGCCTCTAAAAGGTTTCGCTGTCAAGAAAGAGCTTTTTTCTGGTGGTGCACTAATGGGAGACGGGAGTGTTTCATTGATTGTCGATGTCGAGCGAATGCTGGAGAGAGTGGCATGACAGTCAAATCGAATCTTTTTTTTATCGTCTAGAATTGTGGAAGAGCAATCCGCGCCCTCACTCACAATAACTCCAGAGATGGTGGGTGCTTTTGTTTCTGAAGCTAAAGAACTATTTATACAAATAGAGTCGGCTCTTATGAGCTTAGACACAAATCCTAGTGATATTAATATAGTGAATGAGGCTTTTAGAGCCGTTCATAGTCTCAAAGGAAATGCTGGGCTATTTCATCTAGAGCAAATTGAAATGGTTTCTCATGCCATAGAAACTATTCTTGATGATTTGCGCTGTGCGAAAAGTATTGCTAATGTGACGATTATTAATATTATATTGGGTGCTATCGATGCATTGAAAGCAGCTGTTGTGACTTTAGGTGAAGGTGGTGAGCCTGAAGTTCAAGGGTATGGTGAGTTATGTGAAGTACTGAAGGGCTTATTAAATCAGCAAAATGAAAGTGATCCTCAAGCGGGTGAAGAGGCACTTGACACAAGTCCCCTTATACCTGAAGAGCTAGCCCAAGATAGTCCGGTTAAGGGAGCTTTACAGGATAATTCGGTTAAGGGATCTCGTCAGGGTAGTCCGGTAAAAGCAGCTCCACAGGATAATTCGGTTAAGGGACCTCGTCGGGATAGTCCGGTAAAAGCAGCTCCTCAGGATATTCGAGTGGAGATTAAAAAGCTGGACTTGATGATTAATCTTTTGGGTGAGCTTCTTATAGCTGATGCAATGATTTCCCAGAATCCGAAAATTTCTTTACTTGATGATACTAATCTGAATCAAGCGGCCACTTATTTGCATCGTATTGTTTCTGACTTGCAAGATGTGGCTATGTCTGTGCGCATGGTCCCAGTGGAAAACTTATTTCAGAAAATGATTCGAATTTCCCATGACCTGTCACGCAAAGGTGGTAAGCTTATTAAGCTTATGATGAGTGGGCAAAGTACTGAGCTTGATCGAAGTGTTTTGGATAAACTATCCGACCCATTAATCCATATGATTCGTAACGCGGTGGATCATGGTATAGAGGATTCTGATGTTCGAGAAGAAATGGGCAAGGATAAGTGTGGGCATATTCATTTGTCTGCCGAACAAAGAGGAAATGAGATTATCATTATATTAGAGGATGATGGGGCAGGTTTAGATAAAGATAAAATTTTAAAGAAAGCTATTGATGTAGGTCTTTTTAAAGAGACGGATGCTCCTACTCATACTGATGATATTTACCCTCTTATTTTTTGTCCGGGTTTTTCTACGGCCGAGAAAGTTTCGGATGTTTCAGGCCGAGGCGTAGGCATGGATGTGGTGAAAAGAAACTTAGAGAGTGTTCATGGGCGAGTGAGTATATCAAGTGAATTAGGTCAAGGGACTCGCTTTGAGCTATCTATACCACTAACTCTAGCAATATTGGAAGGGATGCTTGTGAGAGTTGGTCATTCGAAGTTTACCATCCCCGTGAGTTCTATTCGCGAGTCTCTTCGCCCAGATGCAGAACAAATTCATATGAGACCAGATGGGCAAGAGATGATTAAATTGAGAAAGGAGATTTTACCTGTTGTTCGTCTTCATCAGAAATTCAATATACCCCCAGACAAAAGTCAGTTAGAGTCTGGGGTTATATTGGTCTTAAGTGCCGATGGGCAGCATTTTTGCCTTTTTGTCGATGAAATTTTACATCAGCACGAGACGGTCATCAAAGAACTTACAGGTCATGTTGCTGGAATAAAAAGTTTAACCGGTTGTAATATTTTGGGTGATGGCCAGGTTGCCTTAATTATAAACGTAGAAGGTTTATATAGAAGCTTGAAGGAGGCTTCATGATCTTTTTGAATCTTAGGAATGAAATCAATGGCTGATACAAATAATTCAACAATCATTGAAGATGAAGAGGAATACGACCTTAAAGATCGATATCTCACTTTTTATGTTGGCCGGGAAGCTTATGGTATTCCCATAAAAGATGTGATTGAAATTATTGGAATGCAATCCATCACTCCTGTGCCTGAAACAGAAGAGTATATTAAAGGAGTCATTAACCTTAGAGGTAAGGTGATTCCAGTTTTGGATATTCGTATGCGTTTTAATATGCCTAGCACAGGTTATGATGAACGGACATGTATTGTGGTTGTAGTTCATGGCGATAATCTTGTTGGTTTGGTTGTGGATCAAGTAGCTGACGTTATCGATATTCCCGAGGATTGCATTGATCCTTCTCCTCAGTTGGACCAGAATGAATCTAGTTATGTGGATGGTGTGGGGCAATTAGGTGATGAGGTGAAGATGTTGTTGAGCTTGCCAAAACTACTGGCTAAAGATTGAGATGTCAGGAAATAATCCTCTTCAGCTAATTCAGTTAACGGATAAAGAGTTCGACCTTTTAAGTTCTCTTGTCTATAATCAATTTGGCATTAAATTAGGCCTTGATAAGAAAGTCTTGCTAAGCACTCGTTTGCAAAAGGTCTTGAAAAATTTGGGGCTGGATAATTTTGAAGATTATTATCATCATTTACGTAAGGATAAAACAGGCAAAGCACTTTCAGCTTTGGCTAATAGAATATCGACCAATCATACTTTCTTTTACAGGGAGCCTGCTCACTTTGAATTATTATCATCGACTGTACTTCCTGAAATAATCGCCAAGCACAGGTCAATTTCTTCAAAAGATTTGCGGGTTTGGTGTGCAGCCAGTTCATCCGGTGAAGAGCCTTATATGTTGATGATGCTTCTTATGGAAGCTTTGGGAAGCGAATATAAACAATGGTCTTGTGGCTTATTGGCAACGGATATATCTGAGACAGCTCTCAACACTGCCAAAGGAGGAGTGTATAGTAAAGAGCAGATAGAACCTTTGCCTGAAAAATTTCAATCAAATTATTTCAAGGCTATGGATGAGGATAGTTATTCTGTCATCCCTGAACTGAAAAGTGAAATTACTTATCGGCGCTTTAATTTAATGAATACGACTCTGCCTTTTAAAAAAGCCTTTGATGTCATTTTTATTCGAAATGTCATGATTTATTTTGATGCATCTACTAAAACAGCACTGGTGAATAGATTGAAAGATTTTATGAACCCAGGAGGCTATTTGTTTTTGGGGATGGCGGAAACCCTTCCCAAAGGGGTGCAAGGTTTTGAAGGTGTGTCGCCTTCTGTCTACAGGAAAAAGACGTCATGGGTATAAAGGTTCTCGTTGTTGATGATTCGGCTTTGGTTAGGCAAGTCTTGGTTCAGGGTCTTTCTTCTGATCCAGAGATTGAAGTCGTTGGTGTAGCTCTAGACCCTTATGTTGCCCGGGACCGTATTGTGCAACTTCGGCCTGATGTGCTTACTTTGGATGTGGAAATGCCACGAATGGATGGGGTGGAATTTTTGAAGCGCCTTATGCCTGCATACCCTTTGCCAACGGTCATGGTAAGTTCCCTAACCCCTCGAGGAGGAGAAATTACCTTAAATGCTCTTGCAGCTGGGGCTATAGATTTTGTGACTAAGCCTTCATCTATGGGAGCTGGTTTAAATGAGATGATGGCTGAGTTGATTCGAAAAGTAAAAATGGCTGCAAAAGTAGATGTGAGTCATTGGAAAGGAAAAAAAGAGGCTGTCACTCGCCCTGCAGCTTCTGCTGCTCCTAAAGTTTTGAAGGATTCAACGGATAAAGTCATTGCAATTGGGGCGTCCACGGGCGGGACAGAAGCTTTGGCTGCTGTATTGACTCAGCTTCCTCCTCAGACCCCTGGAATCGTTTTAACTCAACATATGCCCAAGAATTTCACGCGACTTTTTGCTGAAAGGCTTGACCGTGATTGTCAGATGCAGGCCAAAGAGGCCGAAGATGGAGATCGTATTATACGAGGGCGTATTCTTGTTGCACCAGGAGCTAAGCAGATGAAAGTTGTCCGCTCTGGGGGAATTTATGAAGTAAAATGTGCAGAAGGTGAAAAAGTCAATGGACATAGCCCTTCTGTGGATGTGCTTTTTAACTCTGTTGCCGAGCAAGTTGGTTGCAATGCCTACGGAGTTATTCTTACGGGAATGGGCCGGGATGGTGCTTCGGGCTTACTAAAAATGAGAAATAATGGCGCCCATACAATCGGCCAAGACGAAGCAAGCTCTGTTGTTTATGGAATGCCTAAGGAGGCATACGATTTAGGTGCCGTCGTAAAGCAGTGCCCTTTAAATGAGGTGGCTGGACAGCTGCTCAGGAATTTATGAGTATAGAGAAACGACGATTCTTATTACCTG
>JADGBV010000322.1 GCA_015231345.1 Planctomycetota bacterium | reverse complement strand
TTGCTGCACCCTTGGCTGATCAGTCTGTTGCTGGTTCGCTTGCTGAACCTGCTGGGTTTGGAGGAGTGTTCCTTGGATGTTATTTACAACTGACATTTTGTGTGGCGGGGGCTATGAATCTCTTCACCTGGGGTTCATTTGACTGGAGTAATTCTGTGGGCGTACCCTGAAAAATCAAGTGTCCTTTAAAAAGCATAACTATTTTATCGGCTACAAAGAGCGCACTCTGCATATCATGTGTCACAACAATTGAAGTTACAGCATGAGAATTTTTTGTTTTCACGATTAACTCATTGATTTTCTGAGAGTTAATGGGATCAAGGCCCGTTGTGGGCTCATCGTACAATAACACTTCTGGGTTCATGGAGAGTGCACGCGCAAGAGACACTCTTTTTTGCATGCCGCCGGAAATCTCCGAAGGGAACTTGCTCTCTATGCCCTCGAGGCCAACGGCATGCAGACAACCATCTACAATTTGGCTGATTTCTCCTTCAGTTTTCTTGGTATGCTCCCTTATGGGAAATGCGACGTTTTCTTTAATATTTAAAGAATCGAAAAGAGCTCCGCCCTGAAAAACATAGCCAAAACGTTGCCTAGCTTGATCTGCTTCTTTTGAGCTCATATCACGCCAGTTCATATTATCGAAAAAGACATTCCCTTGTTCTGGGTGATACAAACCAATTATCAGTTTAAGGGTCACACTCTTACCCGTACCACTACCCCCGATAATCACCAAAGTCTCGCCGGAATTGATTTCTAGGTCAACTCCACAGATAATATCGTTACTATCGAAGCTTTTATGCACCCCTTCTAAGCGAATAAAAGATTTCTTATCAGAGGCCATATTTCTCCCATAACTCAACAGCTACGAGACTTAGCACAAAATTCATGACAATAATCACGATAAAACAAATCACAACAGCAGCCATAATGGATTTTCCCACCCCAGATGCGCCGCCTCTAGTATGATAGCCTTTAAAGCAACATATGACAGAAATGATGATTCCAAAAATAAAACCTTTGAAAATCCCCACAAAAACGTCAAAAGACTGAAAGTATTTCTGAGTTTGAAATAAATAATAATGCTCATTGACTCCATATAAATCCACAGCCAACAGCCTTCCCCCTAAAATCCCTATGCGGTCTGAAACGATTGTTAGCGCAGGCAACATTAAAGAGCACATAACAATACGAGGTATGATTAAAGTTCGTATGGGATTAATACCAAAACACGATAAGGCATCTATTTGCTCAGTCACCCTCATGGTGCCCAATTCAGCTGTCATGGCTGAACCCACACGACATAAAATCATAAGAGCAGTCATAATGGGTCCAAGCTGACTTACCATGGGCACAGCAATAAAGGGCCCAATTAAAGATTCTATGCCCAATATAGAAAACTGCTTGTAGGTCATGACAGCCAAAACCATACCAACAAAACTCCCCACAACCAAAATAATGGGAATGGACAATATGCCAGCGTCTATGAATTGACGGTAAAAAAAAGTAAAACGAGCATAAGGAGGGAATAGATTACGAATGACCTTATTAAGAAAGACACAAAACTGCCCGAATTCAGTTAGTTTGTGCTCTATTGCTCGGAAAACAAACAAAACTAGACCTCTAAAGAACTCCTTTAGTGCTGGGAATACCTGTATTAGTAATTTCAAGCGCCTTTCTCAAAGCGATGGCGGTCCCTTTAAACATACCCTCTATAATATGGTGAGGGTTAGTTCCATACACCACTTTGATATGTAAGTTGAATTTACCATTGATACATAAAGCGTAAAAGAAATCATTGGTTAAGTGAATGCCTAAACCAGTTTCTTGATCCTGTACTTCCGGCGCATCAAAAACCAAATAGCCTCGACCACCAAAATCAATGGCAACATCGATTAAAGTTTCATCCATGGGCATAGATAAATTGGCAAAACGTTCGATTCCTTCTTTGTCCCCAGCAGCATCAAGCAAAGACTGACCAAGCACAATACCCACATCCTCAACCAAGTGATGAGGGCCAGTATCGTCACCTTTCGCAATCACTTCTAAGCCAAAGCGTCCATGTTTAGCAAAACTTTCGAGCATATGGTTAAAAAAACCATGGCCTGTATGGATTTTTAAGTCATCGCTTTTATCTAGATTTAACTTAATTTCGATATCTGTTTCTTTTGTTTTGCGCCTGGGAATATTAGATATCCTCATCATGAGCTCCTTTAAAAGCGACTCTCAGCCGAACGGGCGTGGCCTTCCAAATTTTCAGCCCTTGCCATGGTTGTCAGAGGAGACAAGTCCTCCTTCATGGCTTCTTGGCTATATTCAAGCAGAGAACTTGATTTCAAAAAACTATACACGGTAATACCGCTAGTAAACCGAGCAGCACCGCAAGTTGGTAGAGTATGTGATGGGCCAGCGGTATAGTCACCCACCACTTCAGGTGTATTATGACCAATAAAAAGTGCACCAGCGTGTTTAATGGAATCAAGGAGATCGTGAGCTTTATCCACACAGAGTTCAAGGTGCTCTGGGGCAAATAGATTCACAAAGTCACAAGCTTCTTCTGTATTCGAACAAAGACACAAGGCACCAAAATCGGTTAAGCTTTTTCTAGCTATCTCGGCCTTCGGCAATTGCGCTAATTGTTTTTCGACTTCTTCTTCTACACTTTTTAGAAGTGTTTCAGAAGTAGAAAAGACCATGCTCGAAGCCAATACATCATGCTCTGCCTGAGCAATCATATCTGCGGCAATCACGGAGCTTTTTGCAGTATCGTCTGCCATAATGGCTATTTCACTGGGGCCAGCCATCATATCAATGTCAATCATGCCGTAAAGCTGTTTTTTGGCTTCTTGCACAAAAGCATTGCCTGGTCCAATAATTTTACTACAAGAAGGACAACTTTCAGTACCCATAGCCATTGCTGCGACTCCTTGAGCGCCCCCGGCTTTATAGACAACGTCAACACCTGCAATTTCGCAGGCTCTTAATAATGCTGGGTGCACTGTGCCATCTTTCGTGCAAGGAGTTGCTACGACGACTTTTTCCACACCGGCAACTTTTGCTGGGATCAAATTCATTAAAACCGTGCTAATAAGTGGCGTTGATCCACCTAAACCACCGGGCACATAAGCCCCTAAATTTTCGATTGGCGTAAAACGGTAACCTAATTTCCGTCCTTCAACTTCAGAAAACCATTGAAGCTTCGGAGGCATCATTTGTTCAGCGTAATCTCGCAAACGTCGTGCCATTAACTGCAAACTATTCTCTAGTTCTGGGCTTAAACTTTTACGTGCCGCTTCAAACTCGGCTTGACTGACGACAAGCTCCTTAGGGGACACATCTGCTTTATCTATCAAGGATAAACACTCAGCAACAGCCAAATCACCCTTTTCACTAACCCTTGAAATGATCTCGCGAACAATATCCTCGAGGCTCTGTAATTCACCAAAAGTGTTAAACTTTGGGCCTTGCTGCCCCTTATTACCCCCGAGTCGGTTTAATGCTTTAGATATCCTTTGGCGAATTTGCTCAGGATCTTTGAGTAATAGCTTTATTCCCAAGGGCAAAATATTTGAGAAATATCGTTAATGTACTCTTCGGGGTTTCCAGTCTCTCTACGAAACTGATTCCTGATATCCTTCCCTAAACCCTTTGAAATACCAAACTCCCTAACGGCAAAGTCCACAGCCAGTTCATTTACACCGGCACCTTTACTGGTTTCACTTCTAGCAAAATGTTTCACTTCATCAACAAAACAGTTTGTACAGGCGCAACCACTTACGAGTGGCAAAAGAGTTAGTAAGGCGATTTTTCTCATGGGGAGCATAATAACACTCAAAAACTCGCGTCAAAAGGTAAAGAGTTCAGTTTTCATGGAAAAAAGGCAAAAAAGGAGGGTTAATTTTGCCAACAAAGGAGATTTTCGAGTTCTGAAGCACCTCCAGATTCATATGCCTTTAGGGCAGCACTGCCTATAATCGCCATATGAGCTTTACCTTTAATGTATTTTAAGTCCTCATGAGTACTCACACCAAAGCCTAAAGCCAAAGGCAAATCAGTGATGCCTTGCACTTCGCGCAAATATTCATCCAAACTTTCATCAAAAGATGTTTTCTTGCCTGTCACTCCTTTTCTGGCCACGCAATAAATAAAATCCCGCGATTTATCAGCAATTTCTTGCTTGCGCTCAATGGAGCTATTGGGGGTCATAATAAGAACGGGAGACAAATTAAATTTTTCAGCATGGGAAAATAAAGAATCCGACTCCTCCAAAGGCAAATCGGGAACAATAAAGCCCACACCACCACAATCTTTTAAGCGAGCACAGAAAGCTTCTTCGCCCATGGCATAAACGGTGTTGTAGTAACCCATCATCAAAAAAGGCATTTTAAAACGCTTTGATGCTTCTTTCATGAAATCAAAGCATTTTTCTATGGTCATGCCATTATCGAGAGCCGCTTGATTGGCTTTTACAAAAAGTGGTCCATCGGCAGTAGGTTCACTAAAAGGGAATTGCAATTCAACAATATCCGCATTAGCCTTTTCCATCACTTCTAACATTTTGAAGTTATCTTCAATGG
>JADGBV010000321.1 GCA_015231345.1 Planctomycetota bacterium | reverse complement strand
TAGCGGTACCAGTCGTTGCTCGTACTATGCCACGGGGAACCAGATGTCCTTGAGTAATGGCATCCGGTCTACTTGCCGCAAACAGTTGTCCTTCAATCAATCTGCCGACCATATTGGGCTGAACGAGGAGAAGTTCGTTTTTATTAGCTGTCCTATCCCAAAGCGAAGAAATGAAAAATATCGTCATAATACCTACAATAAAAATGGCGGCAATGGCTACGGACCGGCCCCACCACCCTGAAGATACACTGGGGATAACGTGCTTCTGTGTGTGGTACTCTTCTGAAAGCCTTAAAAGGGCGTGTGTTTCACCAACATATTCCAGAAACAACTGAGCTGATTCCGGCTCAGAGTCTAAGCGCTTGGCAAGAAGAATCTTTTCTTCACGCGTTAATTCGTCGCAAAGGTAGGCATCAAAGAGTTCTTCATCGCTTTTATTCATGATACTGACCCCAACTCACGATTCATGCATTCCTTCAATATTCCTCGAACCCTATAGATACCCTTCCGCAATGCTTCGTGGGACATCTTGAGTTTCTCCGACAGAACGCTGTTTTTTAAATTTTTAAAATAGCGTCCGGCGATCATTTCTTTGGAACGTTCCGGCAGCTTGCTGTAGCAAACCTTCAAAGTATCGTACTTTTCTGCACGCAGGACAGCAAGGTCCGGGCGGTCCTCAGACTCAAAAAGGTCTGCTACACTGTCGAAGAGAATGGTATCTTCTGTGGGAATGACCCGTCGCTGCTTCTCGATAATCTTGAGCACCTCAAAGCGCACAATACCGCGCACCCAGGCCTCTACAGAACGTCCTATTTCAAAGGTCTCGTAGCGTTTGGTTACCGTCACGTAGGCATTTTGCACCGCGTCTTCTGCGCTACTGTAATCGCGAACCAGAGAGTATGCATAAACCCGCAGACTGTCGTGAGCAGCAAATGCCTCTCGTAGAATTTCGTCTCTATCCATAGTGTTTACGATAGTGAATGTAGTCCAGTATTCTATATCCCCCTACGAGAAAAAAAGTTTTATCTTGCAAGTTTACGTTCCATTAATACATACTCTGACAGTTTTTCTGCTCAGTATTACTTCTTCTTTTTTTGCTTCTTACTCTTCTCCTTATTTTTGCTTTTGTCCTTTTTCTTAGCTGAGGTTTTAGCTTCCGCCTTTTTTAGATCAGCAGATAAGTCTCCAAACTTAACTTTTTCAGCCTCTACAGAGGAGTTTCTTAGTTCAGCGATAGAGTCCCCAGTTTTAATTGGGCGAATACGATATGAATACTGGTATTTTTTCTCTAGCAAACGGTATTTCTCCAGAGCTAGCTCTCCCCAGCTGTTATTGCCGCCGACGCCAAGCTGTATGAGGTCAATGTTTACAATCACATCTTCCGTACGATCCATTTGAAAGGAATATTCCGATGATTCCATCGTTTCTTTGCTATAATGCTTGGCTCCAACTGACAGTAAGGTCTTTTCTCCAAAGAACAATAATCCATTTCCTGATTTGTCGGTAAAAGTAGCCCAACGCACATCAACTTTATTCCCGTTAGCTTGTGGGCGGGAGTAGTCAATCCACTGTTCATCCACGGTTCCCGAAAATAGTCCAACGCGTTCAAATTTACGGTCGATATACGTTGGGTGAGGACCACGCCCATACCACTTAATCATATTCAACGTTTCGTCAAGAATGAGCTCTGTGCCTACACGATGCGGAAACTTGTGAGTGCTGGAAACCTTCTGGGCATCAAAACAAATATCTACGTCAACTTCACCGTTACCATATACAGCATAGACAATACTGTAGGCTGCATTAACGGTAGGCAGTGTTGAACTTACCCTTACCCGTACACTGCTATCTGAAAGGTTTTCAACGGTACTCTCAGTTAGGTTTTTGGATTGTACCGCATCACGCCACAGTCCACAGTATGAGCCCTTGGAAATGGGTTTATTGTCATTGTCTGTATAAGCACGCCATAAGTCCATTTCCGGTCCTTTCTTAAGAAGCGTTTTGCCTTTGTAAACATACGAGCTCATTACGCCGGCTTTAGTATCAAACTCGACGGAAAAGTCTGCACCCTTAACCATTACGGCATCTCCCTCTTCATGAACAGTTAGCTTAGGGAGCGATGAGGCACTGAGGGGTGTGGCTGCCTTTTCAAAAGGAAGCTTAAACTGGGCAAAGGTTAGTTCGTGACCCGGCTCCACCAGCACACTATATTCTTTTTTGGCCTTAAAGCGTAGCGTAACTAAATACTCAGCACCATCTTTCGGTTCAAGAGATGGTAGATGAAGGGTGATCTGTTTTTCTGAATGAGCAGGGATATTCAAGTCTGAGATTGCGCCACCGGCTATTTTTATGCCATTTTCTTCAATAAGCCATTCTCCCTCAACGATATCCTGTATATTGCTAAAATCATACCAGCTTTTAATTGAGAAGATACCCTTTGCTACATCTATGGAACTAACATGGATATTTCGGTAAGCGTATTTAATGGCAAATAGTCCCGGGTGAGGGGTCCAGTCTGAAGCAATAAGCCCGTTCATGCAGAAGCTACCAGAATTGTCGTATTTATCCTGCTTCCATCCACCGTATTTAAAGAAGGTGTCTTTCACAGGCCCCTTGCCAATATTCTTTGAACATTCAGCAGGAACCTGGGTTCGAATTCCCTGATCCATCCAATCCCATATATATCCGCCTATATGGTTTTCATTTTTGTAGATATTGTCTTCCCAGTATTCTTTCAAGTTTCCATTACTGTTTCCCATGGCATGTGAATATTCACAAAGCACACTAGGCTTATTATTACGATCTAGCCATGGGGGATTGGCATACATCCGAGAATACATATCCGATGCCTTATGACCGTCTTTGGTTCGCTTTTCACCCTGATAATGAATCGGGCGCGTCGGATCGTATTTTTTAAGAAAGGTATAGCAGGCATCAAAGTTAGGTCCAACCCCAGCCTCATTACCAAGGGACCACATTATAACTGAAGGGTGGTTTTTATCACGAGCAGCCATACGCTCAATGCGGTTTACATGTGAAGCCTTCCAGTTTGGATCGTTAGCTAGCTTATTACTCGGTTTGTTTCCATACCCATGACTTTCGATATTTCCCTCGTCCATAACCCAAATCCCATATTCGTTACAGAGATCGTAAAACTCAGTGACATTAGGATAGTGACTTGTACGCACGGCGTTGATATTATTCTCTTTCCATAGTTTGATATCACGCATCATCGATTCGCGCGTTACAACCTGACCTAAATCAGGGTGGGTCTCATGGCGGTTAACCCCTTTCATTTTAACCGGGACCCCGTTGATCATGAAGACCGAACCTTTAATTTCCACTTCGCGAAATCCAACTTTCTGCGAAATAACTTCAAGAATTGAGCCCTCGGAATTCTTTAATGTGAGCAGTATTGAGTAAAGGTATGGATTTTCATTTGTCCATTTTTCTGGAGAGCTGATAGGAAGATGAAACGCCACTTTTCCTGTTGCGGTGAGCTCTTTTGCTGCAACCTCGTTGCCCCTTGCATCTAAAAGTTCTAAGTGAACCGTTGCAGCGCTGTTTTCAGCAAGATCTACACCGACTTTAAGTTCGGCATCATTAAACGTAGCATCAAGATCCGTGACAACGCTGAAGTCACGGATGTGTTGTGGAGTCCGAGCCTGCAGATACACATCACGAAAAATCCCCGACAGACGCCAGAAATCCTGATCTTCCAGGTATGAGCCATCGCACCAGCGGTAGACTTCAGCCGCAAGGGTGTTCTTACCGGTTTTAAGATATTTGGTGATATTAAACTCGGCTGGGGTTCTACTTCCTTGACTATAACCAACCTTGTCACCATTGATCCAAAGGTAAAAAGCAGAGTTAACCCCTTCGAATGTAATGAAGATTTCTTTGCTATCCCAGTTTGATGGAAGAGTGAACTGATGACGATACGACCCAACAGGGTTATCTTCATGCGGGATCTTTGGAGCCTCTTCGGGGAATGGGTACTTTATATTAGAATAAATAGCTGTGCCGTATCCTTCAATTTGCCAGTTTGAGGGGACCGGAATGGTTTTCCAGGCGCTGTCGTTGAAGTCTGATGTAAAAAAATCTTTAGGACGATCAGCTGGTTTTGCTACCCAATTAAATTTCCAGTCTCCGTTGAGAAGTTTGAAATTTGAGGACTTCTCACGGCTGAAGCTTTTGGCCGTCGTGGCACCCGTGTACGCTGTGAAAGTGGCATGAGGCTTTACGGTATTAATCTGGATTACATCAGGGTTTTCCCAGTTTTCTGCTGCAGCTGCTGTATTCAAGGTTAGGCAGGCAATGAGAAATACCACGCTATACTTTCCAAATCTATAAATCATCTATATCTATCCTTTAATTGAAAACTATTGATATGTCTATGCCGGATTTCATATTCCCCTGCACTTTGTACATGCTAACTTCAGGGTTATGATTCTGAAAGCCAGTCCATTTCCAAGACCTTGTGACCTTTCCCGTTGAAACAGTCAGAACATCACCCTTTAACTGAACAAATGCGCTCCTAAATGATTTTCTCATTTCTGGCATTGCTGCCTCCAAGCTATT
>JADGBV010000320.1 GCA_015231345.1 Planctomycetota bacterium | reverse complement strand
ACTCTGTAACAGGTATCGAATTAAGCATCCCAGTTCGTTACGATGCACTTTCTGTTGACCTAGGCTATAACACTTTCAGTGTTGACTTAACCGAAAAAACAACAGCAGCATCTGGTCTATATAAATTTGGCGTCAGTGACACCACTTTAGATATGTACTCTATCGAAGCTGGCTACATGGTTGTTCCTGAGAAATTTGAAATTGCTCTTGCTTTATCTTCTATGGACGCAGATGGCTATGCCACAAGCTGGGATAGAAAACAAATTGGCTTCAGCTATTTCGTCAAAAAACACGATGTTAAATTTCAATTAGTTCATCGTCTAAACGAAGGCTACAAAGGTAAATCTGGCTCAGCTGGAGATAGAGACGAAACTAGCTTAACTGCTCAGTACGTATTCTAATTAATAAAAAACAAACATAAATTTCAAGCTAGCATAGGGTTTTTGCCCCTATGCTAGCTTTTTTTTTGAGATTTGTGAGAAGATATTAAATACTAATAGATTCCTAACAATTAATTAACTTTCAGCAAATATTGATCACTAACATATAAGTAAATACATAACACTACTTTTAGTTAAGGATATTTTATGAAATTCCCTCTCCTCAAGAAGCTTTCCTTCGGATTGGCGACCGGGTCACTTATGTTGAGTTCCAGTCTTTTTGCAGCAGAAGTTGATTCTGCTATTGCTGACTATAAAGCCAGCAAAAATGTAAATGGAACTTTGAATAGTATAGGCTCCGACACTCTAAATAACCTTATGACATTATGGGCCGAAGCCTTTAGTAAGGTTCATCCCTCAGTAAAAATCCAAATTGAAGGTAAAGGTTCAAGTACTGCTCCTCCAGCGCTTATTTCTGGAACAGCTCAATTGGGTCCCATGTCTCGCAAAATGAAAAACGAGGAAATCGAAAAATTTGAATCCAAATATGGTTTTACCCCAACCCCTATTGGTGTAGCACTTGATTCTTTGGCTGTTTACGTTCACCGTGACAACCCTATTAAAGCCCTGTCTTTGCAAGAAGTAGATGCGATCTTTTCAAAAACAAAAAAAGGTGGCTTGATGGATATAGCGAAATGGGGTCAAGTTAGTTTGACTGGTGAGTGGATGAACGCTCCCATAAGTCTATACGGTCGTAACTCTGCTTCTGGAACTTATGGTTATTTCAAAAAGAAAGCCTTGTTTAAAGGTGACTACAAAGACAAAGTAAAAGAGCAGCCAGGTTCGGCTTCAGTTGTTATGGGTATCAGCGAAGACCTATATGGAGTTGGTTACTCTGGCATTGGTTATAAAACATCTGGAGTAAAAGCTTTGGCATTAAGCAAAACAAAAGGTGCAGAGTCTTATGTGCCTAATTATGATAATGTTCTTAAAGGTAAATACCCATTAGGTAGAATGTTATATGTATATGTTGTTAAAAAACCAAATCAACCAGTCAATGACTTAGTGAAAGAATTCTTCAAACTGGTTCTTTCTAAAAGAGGTCAAGAAATTGTTGTCAAAGATGGATACCTTCCTTTGACTCCAAAATTAGTTGATATGCAATTATCTCTTCTCGAATAGACTTTAATATAAAACTCCAAATTATATATAAGTAGGAAAAAGGGAGTGCGGTGACGCACTCCCTTTTTTTTTGAAGCACACTTCTTTTACTGCACTTATTCTTTTCTCTCTGCACCCACTCTTTTCCCTTTCCACAGCACTAATAAATAAATCGGCTGAGTGAAGTGCCCTAAATGCCACTGGCAGCACAATTTCATGGGCTAAACTAAGTTTTTTCAGAGAATATTGTTATGGAAAAGTTAGCAGAATTCATCAGCATGGTTGATGGCCTGATTTGGGGGCCGTGGCTTATGATACTCCTTGTGGGCACTGGTCTCTATTTAACTTTCCGCTTTAAATTTATTCAGATAAGAGGTTTCTTCCATGGCCTAAGAGTCCTTGGTGGCCATTACGATAAAGAGGAAGATGCCGGTGAAATCACCCATTTTCAAGCTCTTTCTGCTGCTCTTTCTGCAACTATTGGAACGGGTAATATCGTGGGAGTGGCTGCCGCTATTTTAATAGGTGGCCCTGGAGCAGCTTTTTGGATGTGGATTACAGCGATAGTGGGAATGGCAACAAAATTTGCTTCATGCACATTGGCTGTTCACTTCCGGCGCATCGACGATTCCGGTGAAGCTCATGGCGGACCCATGCATTATATCGAACTAGGCATGGGGGCGAAATATAAATGGCTGGCCATTCTTTTTGCTTTTTTTACGGTCACGGCAAGTTTTGGCATAGGCAATATGTTCCAAGTGAATAATGTTGTCATTAGCTTGAATAGTCTTATTAAAGGAGCCGGCACGGAGCCCACAACTGCTTTTAAAGCTATTGCAGGTATCGCTTTTGCTGTTTTAGTTGGTTTTGTTATTTTAGGGGGAATCAAAAGCATTGCCCGTTTTGCTTCTAAAATTGTCCCTTTTATGTGCTTTTTTTATGTGGGTGCAGGTTTATGGATTCTCTTTAGCCACATCACCCATATCCCAGAAGCTTTTGCGAGTATTTTCTATAGTGCTTTCAATTGCCCAGAAGCCGTTGGTGGTGGTCTTTTAGGAGGCGTCATTAAAGCCGGTGTGGCAAGGGGGTTATTCTCAAATGAAGCCGGAATGGGTTCTGCAGCCATGGCACATGGCGCAGCAAAAACAGATGAGCCGGTGCGTGAAGGCCTGGTGGCAATGCTGGGACCTTTTATCGATACGCTGCTTATCTGTACCATTACCGCATTGGTCATTGTTATTACTGGTGCGACAGAAGTAACTCAAGTCAAAGGTGAACTTACGGCTACGGCTTTCGAGTTGGGCCTTGGTAGTTCCTTAGGTTCTCAGTTGGTGGCCATTGGAGTCGTTTTCTTTTCTTTTTCCACATTAATTTCTTGGTCCTATTATGGTGACCGCGCAGCGGATTATTTATTCGGCCCTAAAGCCGTTATGCCTTACCGCTTTATTTATTTAGCTTTTATTGTTTTAGGAGCCATGATAAAAATTGGCGTTATTATAGATTTTTCAGATGCCATGAATGGTTTGATGGTCATCCCTAACTTAATAGCCCTTATTGTGCTCTCGCCTGTCTTGGTAAAACTGAGCAAAGATTACTTTTCTCGAATGTAGATAGAAGGGAAGCAAGAGATGACTGCTCTAATAAGGCTAGGGTAATCCCACGAGATGACTCTTCTAGTAAGGCTAGGTCATCCCACGAGCTTGCTCTAGGTCCTGGCCTAAATCTTCTAGATTTAGGCCAAAGGACCCATCAAACTCAATAATTCACCCATAATTCCTGTTCGTTAAAGACCTCGAAAGACTGATACATGCGCACATGATAGGGCCAGCGATATTCCATGGCCCGTAGTTGGGGGTTATAAACAGCTGTATAAAGGGTCCCAAAATTATTATCATAATCAGTGGCGAAGAGAGGGGCGTACTCGAAGCCATCAATGAAAGACTCTATGCTCATTAGAGGATCGTATAAGCGATCGATGATAGTTTGCTTTCGTTCAAAAGAACGAGAAAACATGGCATAATTGCCCAAATCAAAATCACCTTGGTGATTGACGGCAAATGGGGCATGGCTGACTTTCGGGGAATCAACGGGTGAAAGTTCAACGGTGGCAACATCGAAGTAGGCATCGATAAGAGTGATATTATAAGCCATATTCGTTGGGATACGGGTTAAATGCTCTAAGGCTTCTCGGGTTGTTTTGCAAAATTCTAACACATACCTCAGAATGAGAGGAATGCCGAAACCATCACCGACAATATCACTTCCTCCAAATGAAAGGGAAAGAGAAAGGCCATGTTCATTCATGCCGTCGAGTACACCCCACAAACAATCTGTAGAAGCGATCACTTCCGTATCGAACCACTTGCTTTTAAGAATTCTTCCTTCACTTAGGCTCGGGCTATAGTCATAATTTCTCACTAAAACAGGGCTATAGCGTGACCATACTGCTTGGGAGCAGCCCGTAAGGTAAGGGGTGGGGCAGTATAAACTGAGTAGACGAGCTTGCTTATCATTCGCTTCACAGAGTTTCTGAAGGTGTTCCCATAGGGGAACAAATTCAGGCATATAAGTTTTTAGGGCTTGCTGGCATTCGGCGAAGCTAGGCCGGCGAAAATCACCTTCTTTAAGAAACCAGTTCTGATAACTTTCATCCACATGACGGTAGAAATCGAGCCATTTTTCACCTGGGTATTCTTCTTCGATGGCGCTGAACTTTTTTATATGTTTGCTCATTCTTCGAAACCTTTAATGGTGGTAGGCTTTTTATAACGTTCGACTAATTCTAGTTCTTCGCTTGAAAGCTCTCGAGTCGGGAAAGCATTGTGAATGGCATTTATCCATTCTTTGGCCTTACTGCTTAAAGAGGATCCCTGTTTTTCTGTCAGTTCAATATTAAAGAATACAACAGCCATGTCGGCACCATGGTAAGCATAATCGTCTTTGTCTATAATGCGTAAAATGTATATTTGATTCCTGTTACCGTAAGCGTCATGCCATGGCTGTAGCTGCGGAATTAGAGAAACGATTTTCTAGTCAGGAATATA
>JADGBV010000031.1 GCA_015231345.1 Planctomycetota bacterium | reverse complement strand
ACCCCAGAAACTTACTGTTTAGGGACAGGGCCATTTATTCGCTATTCAGAGGGGCAAGACCCATTAGAGCCATTTAAAAAGGCTAGTTCCCTTAAAGCTATGTCATTAAGGCGTTACGATCGTATTAGTAAGAAAGCAACTTATGCCATGGAAGCTGCAATTACAGCAGCCAGCGAAATGCTTGGAAATATGGAGCGTAACCGAATTGGTCTAGTGCTTGGTACTGGTTTAGGAACCCTTGAAACATCACTATCTTGCTTAGATAAAATTTTTGAACATGGCGATCGCTATTGCTCGCCCATGTCATTTATGAATTCAGTTCACAATTCTATAGCCGCTAACCTGAGTCAAACCTTTGACTTGCAAGGCCCCAATTTAACTTTATCTGCTGGAAGCCTATCATTTGAACAGGCTTTTGCTCAGGGTTCTATGTTATTAAAATGCGGGCAAGCCGATATTGTCATTGTGGGAGCTGTTGAAGAAAGCTCAGCGACCTTAGAGGCTGCCCGTGAAAAGTGTACAGAAGATAATATCGATTGTTCTGGGTTCGCTGGCCCACCTCAAGAAAGCGTATGCTTTATCGTGTTGTCTTTGGCAAAATATGAATCAAGCCCCAGCAACCATGACTCCCCTTTATCTCCCCTTAGTCTGAAATGTCATTTTTCTCATACGGGAAAAGAATTCAATCAATTGCAATGGGACACTGTTACATCACAACTCTCTCATGATGATCTCCAAAAATCGGAAGAAATGCTGACATTTAAGTTCCTAGACCAAAGACCTATTGACAGAAGCAGCACGATGTCTAAAAGCATCACGCCAGTAAGCACATCCCTTCTTTTTATGGAAGCACGACAAAAAATCATTCAGGGGGAAATTGATTCTTCGTTATTACTGAGCTATGATGCAATAACAAGCCAACATAGCTTATTGCACCTGCAAAAAAATTAAAACATGTTGCCTTTTCGCATACTCACCATTCTGCTCGTAGGACTTGGTGTTTATTTTTTTTTACTTCAGGAATTATTAGCAGCAGTTACAAGTATCGTCTTATTAGGTGGAGTAATTACTTATGGGGTGACTTCCCCCAGATCCTCACTTCTCTGTCCCCTTCAGTGGAAACTCCAAGATTCCAAAAGTGTCGCATTAACTTTTGATGATGGCCCAGACCCTAAAGTAACACCGATAGTGCTCGATTTACTAAAAGAGCATGACATCAAAGGAACCTTTTTTCTTATTGGCAAAGAGGCAAATAAGAATATAGAATTGGTGAAAAGAATTGTTAATGAAGGCCACACCCTAGGCAATCACAGTTTCAATCATGCTTTTGCCACCAACCTTTTTTCATATTCAAAACTTCGTGGCGATATAACTTGCGCCTCCGATGCCTTAAAGCAAACTTGCGGCCAAAGCCCTCTCAGGTTTCGCCCTCCCATGGGACTCAAAAATCCTCGTGTGGCTAAAGTTGCGAAGGAGCTGGGTTTGATCGTAACGACCTGGAGCCTTAAGTATACAAAGGATTCTACTCTAGAGGGGGGGGATATTATCCTCTTTCATGACGGGTATTATCTTTTCGGGAATTCTCGCCCTCAGGACGATACCCCAGCTCTATTATCGAGAGCCATCCAACAGATCAAAACTCAGCAACTCAATACTGTTGCACTGAGCTGACCATAATGCACCACCTCAATACAAGCATGAGAATGAATGACTCAAAGGCACTAACAGTTATTACTCACTACTTTTTGCCGAGAATCTACTTAAGTATTTTTCTCATTCTGAATATAGGCCTGTCAATAGCAATTACTCCATTATTGGCCGAGGCTAATATTACTAAAACACCAGAAGCTGGCCAGACAGATAACACTCATATCCAAGAACTCTTTGAATCCACACAAAAAATCAAGACCTGTAAAGGAAGCTTTGTGCAGACAAAACACTTGGATGTTTTCGATGAAAACCTTGAATCTAAGGGGCGCTTTATTCTATCGACTCCGGGAAAAATAGAATGGGAGTACCTTAGCCCTCTGCAGTCCTATATCAGCATAGACGGCGAGAACTTAACTCAAAAGCAAGGACAGAAAAGCCAAACTAAGTCTTTGAAGACAGATCCAGTAAGCAGAGAGATTTATCGCCAAATGATGAACCTTATGACCGGTCAAATGAAAAAATTAAATAAAGACTACCTAATAAGCATCGTGCCTAAACAAAAGTCCACAGTCCAATTAACTCCAAGAACTGAAGCGATGAAGAAGTACATCATGGGGATTACCATTGAATTCAATCCCAAAATAAAATATGTTTCAAGTATTCGTTTCACCGAACCAGGTGGAGACTGGACTCATATTGCATTTTCTGATGTCACAGTCGAATCGCCTCTCTAATTTGAAACCTCTCCATCACAATTACCTACCAAAAGGCATTGCCTTGGCTATCGTAATTTGTGCTCTCGTCGGAGGATTCCGTATTAAAGTTAATACTGATGTGCTTCAATCCTTACCGCACTTTAGCCGTGAAGTGGAATTACTGAAAAAGGCCAGTCGCTCATTCGATACATTTCGAACCCTTTTTGTGACAGTGGAGTGCCTTGACCGAGATAATGGAGCTCGTATCACACGGGAGCTGACTCAGAATTTAAAAGATAGCGGTCTTTTTGCAAAAGTGATCAACGGCTTTGAACTTAATCAATTCTCCACATTCCAAGATACCATTTTGGAGAACCGCTCTCTATATATAGGTGAAGATAAATGGGAGGCTTTTTGCCATAGGTTAAGTCTGGAGGGTATGCAGAAAAACTTATTGGAAGCTAGACGTCGCCTACAGATGCCTGGAGCTGTTCTGGAAAGCCAACGTTTCAAGAAGGACCCTTTGAATATTTTAGAATTTTGCGCTGAAGAATTAAAAGCCTGCCGACCCCCAGGGCCAGATTTGGATCAATACGGTCTTTTCTCCTCTGGTAACCAGCACCTTATTCTGCTAAAAGGCAAAGGAGCAGCTATGGATTCTGCTCAAGCTAGAGTCATCACTCGGACAGTTAAAGAGCTGGCTGAACGGTATAACCATGAGAACAATAATATTCAAGAAGCTGTAAGAGTTGAATATGGGGGAGCTTATAGAGCTGTCGCTGAAAATGCTGAGGCGATTCAGTCCTCAGTAGAAAGAGCAGTTATTCTGGGAGGGATTGCACTATTTTTTATCTTTATCCCTTTACTACGATCCTCACTTAGTCTTCTATTGGTATTTATGCCTGCTGTGATCGGTTGTCTTGCTGCCACCGGGCTAAGCATTTTATTTTGGTCGGAAATACAAGTATTGGCATTAGCTTTCGCCGGAGTTCTCATAGGGATCACCACAGACTACTCTCTTCACACCTACACTTTTATTATTCAACACGGCAAATCTTGGTCTAAGGCTTTTCCCCGCCTATTACGCCCAGTCCTTCTGAGTTCAATAACAACGGCTCTCGCCTTTTGCACTCTTTATGGTTCTGATTTTGAATGTCTTCGCCAAGCAGGTTTTATTGGCTCCATGGGAATACTTTTTTCAATCATCTTAACGTTAACTATCTTACCTCCGGCCCTCTCTCTACTCCCCAATAATTCTAACGTTTCAGCTAGACTTGAATACATTTACAAAAAAATCCCTTTTCTTGCATTAAATCATAAGGCCTCAGGAGGGCCAGCATTGACCATCCTTCTTATTACAATTCTTTGCATGGGTGTAGGCTTAATAAAATTGAGGTTTGAGGGTGATATGAGTCAACTCGATGCAAAAAGCCCTGAGGCAACACTTTTTGAACAGGAACTTCAGAGCCGCTGGAAAATGGGAGACAAGACAAGCCTGCTACTTAACCCAGCTTCTTCACAAAATGATGCTCTCGATGCTCAAGCTAGACTATTCAACACATTGTGGTCAAGTGGAAGCGAAGGGCTAAAAAAGTCCCTCTTTTCTACAGCACCTCTCTTACTTGGCCCCAATTGGCAAGCCATGAGATGGAAAAGGTGGAAAGAAGAAGTTCATGGTCAAGAGCAGGCAATAAGAGCCAATTTCCAACTCGCTTGTAAGAAAGCTAAGCTTAAACATGATAAATTTAAAAACTATATAGATGCTTTTTTCTACCCAAAATCAGAGCTGCTAGAAGCAAACAACCAATCTCCTTTATTTACTGAGCTTCTTCAGGCTTCCATTGCCCTCTGTGAGGACGGATCATACATGGCCCTAAGTACTTTGAATTCGGAAAAGCACATTCACGAAGCCCGCTCACTTCTACCCAAAGGTGAAAGTTTCCTAGTGAACCGCTCGGAATTAGCTTCGGCCATGGCGCAAGGCATAAAAAGTGAATTTCTCAAACTCGGCATTATTTCTCTTTTGCTTATTGTTGGAATTGTAACCCTAAGCTGTAGAAACATTCGCCTTAGTTTGGCATCACTTACACCTGTAGCGATGGGCTTATTCGTATTACTCGGAGGGATGGGCTGGTTAAATATTGATGCCGACTTAATGAGTATATTTATCGTCATTCTTGTACTAGGAACTGGAGTAGACTATGGAATATTTATCGCTTACCATGCATCTTCATCACCTTCTTCGACAAACCATGCGGAGCTTAAAGAAAAATCAGTAGGAACACTCACGGTCCTTGTATGTGCGACCACCACGATTTCAAGCATGATGGCCATTGGTTTAGCTGGTCACCCTGTATTCATTAAACTAGGACTTGGTGGAGCTATTGGTTTATTAGCGGTTATATTAAGTGCTCTCTATATTAGCCCTCGGCTTCTCACTAACACCAAAAAATCCATTCATAAGGTAATTGTGGAATGATAACGATTAAACAAGGCATCGTCATTAGCGGGATACTTGGCTTGTTGGGTATTTGTGGCTGCCAAACACCTACGCACCGTCTTCAAAAAAACAATCAACACCCACTAGGGAATATTTATTTTCATATTGGCCTACCAGAGGGGTGTAAGCTCATTCAACAAATGGAAGTGAGCATGCAAACAGGTGAGTCACAATATTTCCGAGTCGTGACACAAAAAAAATCATCAAATACACTACGCTGTGCAATGATTAATCTTCAGGGTGTAAAGTTGCTTGATATAACCATTAAAGAAACTGGTGAATACGAGAACCACAATCTGATGCTCGCCAACAACCCTCAAATAGATTTCTTTGCTGGAAACATGGCTCTGTTCTTAAGAAACCTATTTCTGCAACCTCAATCATTTCCCACTCCTCTTTTTGCTCAGCTACCAGAAAAAGCAAGTTCAAAAAGTAATCAGACAAAACATGAGTTTGCATGGTGGTCAAACTTCCAACTTGATGGCCCCATCAAACGAATATACAGCCTTAAACAAAACCCTAACCCAGTCATGATTATTAAGGAAAGAAAAGCAGGAACTAGAAAGCCTCAGTCCTTAGCAACTCTATCCAGCTTTGTAAAAAAACAAGAAAACTATATTCCAAGCAAAATAGTCCTCACCTACCCCACTTCGGGCATCCGTATTGACATAAGCACAGATAAAGTTAAATAATAACTATGAGCAATATCATCATTGACTACAAAGAGATTACCCGCCTGCTTCCTCATGCCCCCCCTATGGTATTGGTCGAGTCAGCCCACTGGGAAGGTAAAGATTCACTCACTTCATACACTTCTGAAGAGTTAATAAAACCATTTATATGTAAGGAAGAACTCCCAGGTTGGGTCCTTATTGAAATTGCGGCACAATCATCTGCAATCCACAGTGCTCTTGCGGCAGATCAGCAAAACAAAAGCCTTGATCATGGATTCCTAGTGGGGTTAAATCATTGGAGCTGCAAAAGAATTCCCGAGGGATTTGGCAAACTAAAAATCTCCATCAATACAGAAACAGTTCTCGGCGCTTTAATACTCGTTGGGACCAAGGTCTTTAAGGAGCAAGATTGTATTGCTCAAGGCCAAATGAAATTCCATGTCGAATACAAAGACTCCTCTAATTAATAGGCTAAATTCAACAATGAATCAACCCAAAGAACTATCGGCCCTTGATGCCAAATACGAAGCGCAAAAAATCGCATTTGCCCCCTTTACTTTCCAGGCCTGCCGCACCTTAAAGAGCCTAGGAGTTTTAGGCATCATTTCTGATAGCCGGTCAAATGGTATCAGTTTAGAGAATATTATCGTAAAAACAGGAGTTTCTGAATATGGCAGCAAAGTGCTTCTTGATATGGCCGTATGCCTGGGAGTTGTTCACTTAAATGAATCCGGACTCTACACACTAGGGAAAGTTGGTTATTTTCTTCTTAGAGATAAGCTTACCGAGGTGAATATGGACTTCACACATGATGTTTGCTATAAAGGACTGTTTGATCTAGAAGAAGCGATTCGCAATGGCAAACCCAGCGGCCTTAAAGTCTTTGGGGAATGGCAAACCATCTATGAGGCACTCTCTCAACTTCCAGAACAAGTGCAGAAGAGCTGGTTTGATTTTGACCATTACTATTCGGACACCTCCTTCCCAGAGGCCTTACCTTTCGTTTTTCGCAACAAACCTGGGCATCTATTTGATATTGGTGGCAATACAGGCAAATGGACTTTGCAATGTCTGGAACATAATGAAGAGGTACAGGTAACCATACTTGACTTACCCGGCCAACTCAATAAAGCGATCAATAATATTGAAGAAAAAGGCCTAAGTGACCGAGTGAATTTTCATGAAATAGACCTTTTATCTGAAACGAAAATTCCAACTGGTGCAGATGCGATTTGGATGAGCCAATTCCTTGACTGTTTTTCAGGTAAAGAAATAGTTTCTATTCTTAAACGAGCTTGTGCTTCCATGTCCGAAGAAAGCGAACTCTTCATCATGGAGACATACTGGAACCGCCAGAAATATCCTGCAGCTGAATTCAGCTTACATGCCACTTCACTTTACTTCACTTGCATGGCAAATGGTAATAGTCGAATGTATCACTCCGACGATATGAAGATTTTCGTTGAAGCTGCTGGACTTAAGGTGATAGAAGAAGAGGATGACATAGGGGTGAGTCACACTTTATTTCGCTGCAAAAAAGCCTAATTTAGCCGACTAAACTGACAGCGATACCATTTGCCCCAACTCGAAAGACCTTCTCTACCTTATACTCGGTTTTCTCCCGAAGAAAATTTCGAGAATCTTGATTATATTATCGTAGGATCGGGTATTGGTGGATTAACCACGGCTGTATTTTTAGCAAAAGCCGGCAAAAAGGTGCTCGTTTTGGAACGTCATATTCAGCCGGGCGGGTTCAGTCATACCTTTGAACGCGCAGGCTTTGTTTGGGATGTGGGTGTTCACTATGTTGGACAAATGTCTTCGGAGAACTCTTTTCTGAGAAAAGTCTTCGATTACGTCAGTGACAATCAATTGGATTGGGCTTCTGTAGGAGAAATTTACGATACGGTTATTATTGGTAATGATCAATATCAATTCCCCACAGGTGAAGAAAACCTACGAAAGGAGCTCCATAAAAATTTTCCCAAAGAAAAACCAGCCATAGATCGTTACCTCAAGTTAAGCAGAAAAGTATCCCGTCTGTCAGGCTTATATTTTGCAGAAAAAGCTTTTCCACGTATCATTTCCAAACTAGCCGGATCAATTTTCCGGTGGCCTTTCCTTAAATATGCAAGTCGAACAACTGGGGATGTTATCGGTCAAATCACTAATAACAAAAGGCTACAAGCTGTTTTATGCGCTCAATTTGGTAATTATGGACTCTCACCTCAGCATAGTAGCTTCGGGGTCCACGCCATCATTGCCCGTCACTTTATGGATGGAGGATATTATCCGGTAGGTGGGGCTAGCCAAATATCAAGCTCAATGATTAAGTGTTTAGAAAAGCATGGAGGAATGATTCGAGTGGGTGCCGACGTCTCTGAGATATGTTTAAACTTGGGCAAAGTAAACGGTATCAAAATAAAGGAGAAGTTTATTCCATGCCCTAATGTCATAAGCAATATGGGAGCCTCCTTGACACTAGATAAACTACCTGCCTCTCTAAAAACGAAAACCTTACCATTTAATCTTAAAAACATTAATTCCTCAACATGCCACTTCTGTCTTTACTTGGGGCTTGAGCATAATCAGCAAGAAATTGAGCTACCTCGTCATAATATTTGGTATTACGACCATCATAATTTTAACGAATTGGCTAAAAATAGCCTCAAGGAACTCCAAGACCCCTTGTCTTTCGCTTATATTTCCTTCCCTTCAGAAAAAGACCCACAATGGCAACAGGAGCATCCAGGCAAAACTACCATCCAAGCCATCGGAATAGCAAATTACGAATGGTTCAAGGACTTTGAAAATCAACCTCGCCGCCAAAGAGATGAAGGTTACAATGAGCTCAAAGAAAAATTCAAAAACAACATGCTTGATTTAATTGGTCGCCTTTTTCCTGACTTAAAGAATCACATTACTCACTGCGAAGTCTCCACTCCTTTATCTACTCGTCACTATATGAATACTCAACATGGTGAAATTTATGGACTGGAGCATACCCCTGAAAGAATGCAAGAGAAAAGCCTAAGGCCAGAAACGAGCTTACCAGGTCTCTACCTCGTAGGGCAAGATACAACCATGGTTGGGGTTGCCTCTGCTCTTTTATCGGCACTTCTTACATCATCAACGATCTTGAAGTTTTCCATAGCTAGGCATTTCAGGGAAATGCACACATTGCAAGCCCGTAAATGAAACAATAATTCACATGATCTATTACCCTTTATTTTCCTCTAGATAAATATGTCAAATAGAAGAGTCGTTATCACCGGAATGGGCGTTTACAGCACCATTGGTAAGAATCTAGAAGAAGTGAAGAATTCACTTCTTGAAGGAAAATCGGGTATTGGAGTTGATGAGAAGCGCAAAGGATTAGGTTTTCGCTCTGGACTAACGGGCATTATTGAACGACCCAATCTTAAAGGGTTACTACACCGCCGTTTACGCATTGGAATTCCTGAACAAGGAGAATATGCTTATATGGCAACAATGCAAGCCTTAAATCAAGCCGGCATTGATACTGATTACCTTGAGAATAATGAAGTAGGGATTCTTTATGGCAACGACAGTTCATCTATCCCTGTCATCGAAGCTATCGATATCGTTCGCGAAAAGAAAGACACTCAACTCATTGGATCAGGTTCGATTTTTAAATCCATGAACTCAACTATCACGATGAATCTTGCAGTCATCCTCAAGCTTAAGGGAATCAGTTTCACCATCAGCGGCGCTTGTGCAAGTAGTTCACATGCTATTGGCATGGCTTATCTGCTTATTCAACAAGGCTTACAGGATAATATTATTTGTGGAGGAGGACAGGAAGTAAATCCCGAATCTATGGGAAGTTTTGACGGTTTAAGTGCCTTTTCAATGAGAGAAGATGACCCAACAAAAGCCAGTCGCCCTTTTGATGTCAACAGAGACGGCCTAGTACCAAGCGGTGGTGGAGCCACAGTTATTGTCGAAAGCTTAGAATCTGCCCAGCGTAGAGGAGCTAATATTCTTGGAGAAGTACGCGGTTATGGATTCTCCTCTAATGGCGATCATATTTCTGTACCAAATGTCGAAGGACCGACCCGTTCACTAGAAAGATGCCTGAATAATGCAGGTATGCTGCCCAATGAAATTGACTACATTAATGCTCATGCGACATCCACACCAGTTGGAGATATCAATGAGGCTCAATCCCTTCTTTCTGTCTTTGGAGAAGCGAATGTACCCATAAGTTCAACCAAATCAATGACCGGCCATGAAATGTGGATGGGAGGAGCTAGCGAAGTGATCTATTCAATGTTAATGATGCAAAATGATTTTATTGCACCTAATATCAATCTTCAAGAAGCTGATGGTGCAGCTAAGGAGCTCAATCTAGTCACAGAAACCAGAGAGGCCAAGCTCGAGACCTTCTTGTCTAATTCTTTTGGGTTCGGGGGAACGAATTCGACTTTAATTGTTTCAAAGTTTAAGGAATAGAAGAAAGGTGATGGAGGTATCCATCACTCTTAATTTAATAGAATTGGCTATGTGTATATCCCACCATTAATAGCAATAACTTGCCCGGTGATATACGCCGCACTTTCAGAGCACAAAAAAACAACCGTGCCGGCCACTTCTTCTGCTTTCCCTAAACGCTTCATGGGAATTTGAGAGAGCATTTGCTTTTCATCCATTCCTTCGAGCATATCAGACTCAATAAAGCCTGGCGCGACAGCATTGACGGTTACTTTTCGTTTCGCAACTTCTTTAGCTAGAGCCATGGTAGCACCAATCAACCCTGATTTGGCTGCAGAGTAATTCACTTGCCCAGGCATTCCCGATTGACCTGATGTAGAAGTCATATTGATAATACGGCCAAAGCGCTTACTGAGCATATTCTTGAGAATGGGCCTGGACACATGGTAAAAACTAGACAAATTAGTATCCAAAACCTTATTCCAATTATCTTCTTCCATCCAAATCATTAGCATATCGTCACGGATGCCAGCGTTATTAACCAGTATATGAATTTGCTCATAACGTTCTAGTAAAGAACCAATAGCTTCTTGACTCTGCTTTCCATCAGACACATCAAAAGGGCAGAGTTCTCCACTACCACCCGAGGACTCAATGGTTTCCAGAGTTTTCTGAGCTTCTTCTTCGTTGGAGCGATAATTGATAACTACATGCCGACCAGACTGCGCAAGAGCGATGGCTACGGCTTTACCTATGCCACGGCTAGCTCCTGTGACTAAAGCGATTTCTTTATTTTGTTCGGACATTATTATTGCGAGTTAGAAGTCAAAACCAATACCAAAGGAGAGATTCTGCTCCTTTGTGTTATAGAACTGCCCCATATGGGAGTACCCATTATAATATTCAAGAACAAAGCGTTGTCTTTTTATGACTCGGCGCCAATCACCCATATCAAAGCCTAATTGCACATTATGGTTTATGTGCCAGCTATGCTCTTCTCGACTTTGTAAGTCTAAAACGACAAAGCAAGGTAAAGAGTAAACCATAAAGTACTTCTCAAGGCCGAGTTGCCCCCAAAACTTTCCTTCGAGTTCACCTGGGTCAGCTCGATTTATATGTGAAGCCCCACCATATATACGGTACCCATTTTGAGTATAATCAAGCATCCAACGAAAAGTTTCACGTGAATAATCAATTCGTTGCCGGCCTAGTTCTTGTACCTCATCGCCCAAGTGAGAGCTTTGGTGATATAAATGAGCTTCTGTTGACATCTTGCCGAAGCGATACCCCAATGCAAGCCCACCAATATAATCTGTATTGTGTTGATTAAACGATTCAGATTGAAACTTAAATCTAGCTGAACTCAAGCCACGAACTGTCAAAGAAAGGTAATGATCTTTATCCTTTGTATATGACAGTAAGCCCAGGTCCCCTCCAAACACTATATCCCAGAATTTACCTTGATTTTGCGTATTAACAAATTGCATGCGAAATTGAGCCTCTCTTTGATCGGCTCTCATAGTCTTATAAGCACGCCCCCCATCACCGAAAAAAGCCCAACCAGAATCTTCAGATGCCTCCAGAGTTAAGCCTTGAAAAGTCGCCAAGAGCATCAAGACAGTAAATTTGATTGTCTTGAAATTAAATCTCATGAATTTTATGAACTTTATGAATTTTAAGATATAAAATTTACTTTTCGGCGTAAAACTTTTCAATATGCTCGTATACATCTTTAATGGTTTTCATATTTCGAGCAACATCTTCTTGGATTTTACAACCAAACTCTTTTTCAACGGCTACGACCAAATCCACGCCGTCTAAACTATCTAGACCGAGATCTTCTCCCAGTTTGGATTCAGGATTAATAATCGAAGCTTCCACTTCGAATTCATCGACCATTATTTCGTTGACTTTTTCTATTATATTCTCGAGAGTCATAGCTTTTACGGCATAAAATCAAGGGTTTTCTAGCGATAATGTAGTTTTTGCAAGTTAGAATTAAATGAACTTAATCTAAAAGCAACTCATACCAATGAATTTAACAAAGAAAGGCTTAGGTCAGCAGCCAGATCACCATCAGTACTTACATGGATACGAGCAGTCATACGATCTCGATCCCACTTTTGTGAAATAATTTTCACTAAAACGACATCATTAGGTAGTATGGATTTCTTAAATTTTGCTTTCTTCACAAGATCTAAGCGAATAGATTTCTTAGTCATAAGTCCCAGGGCATGCTCAACAACACCTATAGTAATAAATCCTGGTAGAATAGGGTGAGATGGAAAGTGACCTTGAAAAGCAAAAAAATCATCAGGGAATAAATAGATCGCCTCATCCTCAGTATTAGACTGGCAATACACACTTAAGTCCACACTCGGGTCACTCATTCTATTATATAGCAAAAAGCATTGAAAAAATCAATAAAAAGCAGTTTACTCCCAACGGAAACTGACAATACCAATCATGAAAAAAATCATACTAAAAATAAGTAATACCCCTAAGCCAGGTAGCACATCAATTAAACTCCCTTCGCTGATGAATACGCAATGGTAGGCCTCTAATGACCAATAAAGTGGAGACACCTGAGCCAAAGTTTGCATAAAGTCGGGCATGACAAAAATCGGAATCATAATTCCCCCCATCATGGCCATAATAACAACGGCAAAAGGCCCTACAGCTGAAGCCTGTTCGAATGTTTTAGCCAAATTAGCGATCATAATTCCAAAAGATGTAGCAGTTAGCCCGACACATAAAGTAATGGGTAAAAGGGTTAAAGGATGAGCTCCCAACTCAAGTTTTGGAACACCCAAAATGGGACCGATAAAAAAGCCAAAGAGAATCATGAGGAAAAACTGCATCAAAGTAACACAATAATATGGCATCAGCTTACCCAAAATGATTCGAACAGAAGAGATTGGGTACGTCCTAAGGCGCTGCAATAGACTATTTTTCCGCTCAGTAATCAAGCTATTAGATAAAGGGATAATAATAAAGAACATGGAAAAAATGGCCCAAGCTGGAACGGTTTGCTGTAAAGGCGTAGGGATCGCTTGGCGCTTTCCGCTGCCCTCTTTAATAACTGTTTCCAGGCTGGAAGTCAAGTCGCTCTGAACACTCGAATCTGAAGAAAAAGCTTCAGTTTCCAGTTCATTTTCAACTATACACGAAATCAATGCTGTGTTAAGAGAGTGCCGAATCAAGTGACGGTAAACCTGCTCAAGAGAAGGCTCAGCCACAAAGACTAACACCCCATCAAGTTCAGAGTTCTCACTAACTTCCATTTCATCCATTGTAGCGTTACCACTATTGAGCATGACATCCTCTTCTAAATCTAGCGCAAGTGGCTGAATCAAGAGAGAAGAAGTATTAGCAAAGCCTTTCTTAATGGTCACTAGTGCCTGTTTTCTTTCATCTCCCCCTTCAACTATACGACAGGAGTTCGTTTTCTTAAGGGTCTCTATGAATTTCTTAGAAAGCAGGGATTCATCGTGATCGACAATTTCTAACTTAACTCTATTAGAGACCATTTTCCCATGGACATCTTTGAGTGCTAATGAAATGACAAGAATTAATGATACGGGCATCAAAAAAAGTAGCAGCAATGACTGCCGATCCCTGATAAGCAGCTTAAACTCTTTAATCAGCATATCGTATCTCGCAAAGCCTCGTCACACTTTCTGCGACATTCACCCTTTAATGTGCTGTTTTTTTTATCCATCTCTTAGAGAATGTCCTGTCAGTTCCAAAAAACGGTCCTCTAAGGTCCTGGCATTATCCGAATAGTTCAATAAGGTTAGTTGATATTGGTGGGAAAGAGGCAATAACTCTTTAAGCAAGCTATCTGGTTCATCAGTGATGACGGTTAAACTTTTCTCATTAGATTTAATCGTAGCATGATTCAAACGAGACTTGAGGTCTTTTAGCAAATTATCCTCTATACGCTTATCGAACGAACAATTTAACTGATGCTTTTTCTTGCCCATTATTTCCGCCAAAGTACCTGATACTAATGTTTTTCCATGGTCCATTATGGCAATCGTCTCACATATTTTCTCCACTTCATGAAGGTAATGGCTTGTATACAGTATTGTTCCACCATTTCCATGAAAATCTTTCAGGCATTGTAAAATCCTATTCCGTGACTGAGGGTCAACTCCTGTCATGGGTTCATCTAGAATCAATAGGCGAGGAGAGTGAAGCAGAGCTACGGCAAGATTCAAACGCCTTTTCATGCCTCCAGAAAAAGCTGAAACTCGTTTATGCGCAACATCACTCAGCCCCACTTTCTCCAGGAGCAAGCTCATGTTTTCTTGAAATTGACTGATTCCACCTGGTCTCAGCCGTGCAAAAAACTGCAAATTCTCCCATGCACTAAGGTGATTATACAAAGCGATTTCCTGTGGAGCATAACCGACCAATTGACTCACAACATTTCGGCAAACATCCTTATCAAAGAGCTGTATGTGCCCCTTGTTAGGCTGGAGCAAAGAACAAGCCATACGTATGAAGGTAGTTTTCCCTGCACCATTAGGTCCGAGTATGCCTTGAAAGGCACCTTGAGCTACACTTAGCTCAAGCTCTTTTAACGCAATGTCCTTCTGACCGGGGTAAGAATAAGTCAGCCCAATGGCCTCAAGAGCCTTCATTAATCTTTAGATTGTGCGCTTGTAGCAGTCAACAAGAAAAAGGCTGAACTAAAGCGAGAGCTTTCAGGAACATAACATAATATTCGATCACCATCCTTCACTCGACCAGATTTCATCAGCTCATCAAGCATAATATATATTGATGCCGAGCCTGTATTACCTTTGGTAGTTAGGTTGGTAAACCATTTATCAAACGGTATCTCGACTCCGGCCAATCGCATATTCTCAGCAACTTGATCGCGGAAATATTCTGAAGAGTAGTGAGGGAGAAACCAATCGATTTCATTGGCATTAACATCCCGTTTTTGGCGAATTTTCTCCATAGTCTTACGGACGGTGTAGGGCATAATATGGGGGTTTAATTGCTTAATATCCTGCCCAACATTCATATAACCATGACTCACCCAGTCTTTTTCTCCTTCACCATCAAGCCAACCTCGCAAAGTGCCGTCTTTTTGCTTCTGAGCTCCCCAATACATGCAGGCCTCCATTTCGTTGGCATAAGAGACAAGTTCCAGCCAGTCTAAACGATAAGACATTTTTCCCTGAGCTGGTTCGTTTTGCAACAAAAAAGCTCCAGCTCCATCTGATAGCATCCAACGAAGAAAATCTTGCGAAAAGGCAATAGCTGGTGTTTGCTTAAGCTCTTCTTCTTTCACTTCAACTTCTGCTTGAAAATGACCTGCCCTAGTGAGGGCAGAGACTCTCTCAGAACCTGTGACAATAGCATTTGCTGCTAATCCGCTCATGATATTCATGGACCCGTACTTAAGAGCAGCCACCCCAGAACAACATATTCCGGCAAAACCCACAACTTCACATGGAGGGCATTTTAATTCACCATGAACCATAGAGCCATGGTGGGGTTGAAGTTGGTCTGGTGATGATGTGCCACAGGCTAAGACATTCAATTGTTTTAAATCAAAATCGCATGAATTTGCCAGCTCGTTCACGGCCTCAGCAGTCATCTGAGCATTTGTATGAGTTGATCGACCTGTTATTGAGTCCAAAGCGTAATACCGACTTTTAATTCCATTATTCGCCAGAATTTTTTTACATAAACGAGAAGGACGATCAGAAATTCGCCCCAATAAATCTTCTATTTCCTCATTACTGATTGGATTATTAGGAAGAAAACTGGCAGCTCCAGTGATATATACTTTACCGACGGGTGTACTCACTCTGAAAAAAAAATGAATAGAGGGCGAGCAAGTGTACGAGGAAGCTCTTTTTGTCTATTTCCAAGTAATATCCCTTCCCCATGTTCAAAGGAGAAACACATTCCCTGCATTCACAACTATTGATGGTAAGGATAAAGAGCTTTTTTCCTCAAAGATTCACCTATATCCTTGAAGAAAATTCTAAGAAAAATTTTCATCACCAAGACTATAGGAATGAGAATTAGAATAGAAAAAACCAAGAATACAAGAAAAAGATAAACAAATGGCTTACGAACTATCGGTAGAAAACGGCTTAGGTGATAAATGCCAAAGGCCGCAGGTTTAAAAAGTAGATTTTTAAGAACTTTCTCTGGCAAAATATATTTTTCCTGCAATGCAATTGTTTCCACTTGATCTAGTGATGGTTTGTGCCAATTATTTGCCCCAGAACTGACTGTATCGCCAATCAATTGCCCCCATTCCCTGAGGCGCAAATAGTCTTCTTCTTGAATCCCTGCTTCGGGGAGCATGGGTAATTTTTTATTTCCCGTCAACATCCATACCGGAGTTGTGATGAATGTTGTCCAAGGCGGACTGCGATCAGCCAAAACAATAGTATCCACCAAAGCCCCTCCTTTTTCTGAAATCCACTGTGTAACCCGCTGGCCCGCTTCCACCCACATATTTCGGCATGTTATAAGAGAAACAATAGGTTTGCCTTTTAGCCCATCAGCTAAATGAGATTTAAAGAAAGCCTGCAAAGGAAGACTTGGAGAGAGAAACCAAATAGGGTAAGCTATGACAATCAAATCATAGTCGCTCAAAATGGGCTGAGGGTTAATCGTTAAAGGATCTGGCTTTTCTATCGCACACTCAGGGAAAATGGAAAAAAACTCATAAAAACCCCATGGAAAAGGATATTCTTTTGCATCCATGAGCTCTATGTAACTAATTTCAGCTGAAGAGCTAGCACAAATACCCTTCGCCAATTCATCCACAGCCCGACGTGTTTGCCCTGCATTACTATGAAGTAAAAAAAGAATCTTAGCTTTCACAGTCGTCGTTACCAATTTTGAATACAAAATATGAAAGATTGCCTTTATAACAGCGCGAAAGGTGAATCACCAAGTCGCCTCGCATTTGAGAGCAAGCAATAGGGATGGCTGCAGCTGCTGCCGTAAGAGAATAACCGGTCTGCTGCAAATAAGAAAAAGACTTGCATTTTAAGTTCAACAAGCAGTCGTTTATAAACTCTTGAGATACATTAATTCCAGGCATTAGGCTTAATTTTTCTTCTCCCCGAAGTTTTTCCACAATGGTTTTTAAAGATCGAATTTCATGATGATCATCCATATTTCTCAAAAAACCCAAATCAAGCACTTCTGCACAAGCTTCAGCTTTATTTCTCCCCAATAAAAGCCATGAAGAGCCCTCCCCCATCATCGTTTCTTCTGAACAATGAAAGCGAGCTAAGTCCGATTCCCTTGGTTCAGCAAGACTATCACTTCCTCCCACTAAGGCGTATTCACAACTAGCAATCTGACGATGATTCAAAGCACACTCTAACGCTAACTCAAAAGAAAAGGCCTCCTGTGACACTAAACTTCCTGGGCCCCGAATCCCTGTCATTTGAGCAACATGAAAGTTAGTCATAAAAGTAATTGAATTTGCAAAATTGAAAGGGGAAGGCATGGGGTTTTCATCATCTAAACTTTCTTGAAAAGCTCTTGTGGCTTCAGGAGCATTACCAACAGCCGATCCATGAAATAAACCTACTTTGTTTTTATTAATATTTTCGGGCCCATTCTTTAAGCAGGCTGTAGCAGAAATAGCAGCCATTTTGCTTAGATGTCCCGCTCTGCGCAGGCGTTGCCCTAAAATTTGTTTTTCGAGTTCGGGCACTCGCAAGCAAACTTTATCAACGCCACGATATGATTCGGGCAACAAGCTGTAGGACGAACAGATGTAATTCAGCCCTTCCATTTTATCACCAAAGAAGACAAAGAAGAACCAAAACCGAAAAAATTAAGCAAATGATAACCCCCGATACCAGTAAAATGCTCATAAAGAGCATCGATTGAAGGAGAGATATCTGTCTGAGAGTAGCCCAAACATTTTGGAACAAAGCCACTTTCTAAGCAAGCAAGGTAGACAACCAACTCACTTAATGCAGCGGCGCCCATGCTGTGCCCTAAATATCTTTTAAGAGAAGTCAGCGGAACACCGTCCGGAAAAAGCCTCGCAAGAGCAATCATTTCACTCGCATCTCCTTCTCGACTTCCTGTCCCATGAGCTTTTACTGCAACAATATTATCAGGGGACACACTTACGCTCTCCAAAGCAGCTTTCATTACTTCATTAGCCTCAAAGCCTTCGGGGTCCAATGCGGTGGGGTGAGAGTGAGTATTCCTACAATACGGAAGATATAAATCTGCATTTCCAAAAGAATTGCCAGAGAATATATTTTCAGAATCACCAGAGGATACACCTTGGGAGGTATTACTTTTCTCCAAAATAATGGCAGACAAACTCTCTCCTAATTGAATTCCTGCCCGTTTCGCATCGAAAGGATGGCACCCATCATCAGATAGTAGCATCAAAGATCGAAAACCAAAGACCACCATAGCATTTAGAACATCGATTCCCATCACTAATGCTCTCTCAATCTTCCCTTCTTGTATATAAAGCATAGCCTGATAGAGAGCATTTAAAGAAGAAGAACAGGCAGTATTGATAGTCACGACAGGTCCACCGAGACTGAATGAATCAGCCAAACGAGTCGCTAAACGCCCCCCACTAGGACCACAAAGAGGAGCAGGATCTTCACCTTGAAGTCTTTTCTGACGATATTCCATTTCAACCTTGCGGCTATCAGATGAAACGGTTCCGACAAAAAGACCACACTTTTGAAGCTCTGATTCTGTAGGTCTAACCTGGCAATGATTTAATGCTTGATTGATCACCTCCACACCAAGTTGATCAATATCATCTTCACGATTGAGTTGGGAAACCCAAATATCTTCCCCAGAACTATTTAATTGAGAATTTAAAAGATTTAAACGACACTCTCCATTATTGATACCATTAACCGCTGCTTGCAGCCCTGAGCCGTAGCAAGAAAGAACTCCCGCACCCCGAATTTGAAAAACTTGATTCATCCCTCGGGGAGATTTTTCTGGATAAATTTACTCAAATGATTGATCGATCGCAGAACTTGAATCGCTGTATTTTGACTATCAATGCGCACCTTATACTTTTTCTGGACCGCATTAACGACCTCTAAAGCATCAAGAGAATCTAGCCCAAATGGGGACTCACCACCAATGATCGGTGATTTTGAAGTTAAAGATTCTCGGGGAAAATCATCAACCTCACAAGCAGAGCAAATTAAGTCAACGAGCTCTTCTTCGAAGGGGTTGAGATTTGCTGCCATTCTTGATTCGTTTTTCTCTG
>JADGBV010000319.1 GCA_015231345.1 Planctomycetota bacterium | reverse complement strand
TCCCCTAAAAGATAACCGGGAATGAGCATTTCAGGGAAAAGAATCAGATCAGCTTTTTCTTTTTCTGCTTTACCGAGTGCTTTTAGGGCTTTAGCAAAATTGGTTTGAGGAAGCCCTGGCTGGACTTCTAATTGAGCAAAACAAATATTCATAAAATTCAGTAAAGATCAGCTTCTTGATTTTGGCTTTTCTGTTTATCGTGGTGTAATTTTTCTAAACGCACCTTTTCTTGAAGAATTTTATTGGATAAATGATTCTCATTCACTTGCGCTAAAGCACTTAGAGCAAAATGATAGAGGCCGTGACTTTCATATTGCCGGGCTAAGGGAATGAGGATTTTCTCTTCAATTTGAGCATTTGGCTCCCAGTAATGCTTTTTGCAGATATCGTATAGGGCTAAAATATTATGAAGAGTCATTGGGGCTAATTTCTGCTCTAGTTTAAAGAGGGGCGGGATCTTTGGTCTAAACAATAACCTTTCGGGGTGTTTTTCATACTCTTCGATATTACTCAGGTAATTGCGGTAATAACGGTCAGTTTGACCGGCATAAATTAGAAAAGGTAAAGAAATTTCATTCGGTGATTTGTGTTGATCCATTTCTTGTATCAAGGCTTTAAATTTTTGCACTGGCCACTTCTCTTTTATTCCGGCTTTGCCATGATAATGGAGAATTTGCTGAAAATGATTTGTGATTTTTTGCACATCGCCATAGAAAGTGTTGTTTTTGACAATTTCTTCGTGTTGGCAATTTTTAAAGTGTTTAAGGAGGTTTCGGTAGGAAGAGAGAACACCTTTTGCTTGAGATGGAGATAGAGATACTTCTTTCAGGGTCTTTTTGCTCCATAGTAAAAAAGCTTGAGTTTGTGCGCCCTGGGAGCTAATTTTAGGTAGCTTTTCTGTGGCGTAAAGGTCCATCTTTACCGCCAAAAGGAGTAATAGAAGAAGCGTTTTGAAAAGAGAAACCATGAGGGTAAGCATATTCTACTTCTTACAGAGTAAAGAGGCAAAGGGGTTTGGAAGTCTCTTCTCTTCTTTTATGCGTTTAGAAATTCACTTAAACAGGTCATTAGGACCTCTGTGGGAAATAAAATAATTGGCAGAAAAAAAAGAAGCTTTCACAAAAGGTGTTTTATAATTATTGTGCCAATTAAATTACCCTTCCCTTTAACCCTTTTTCATTAGTCATTTATGGAAGATGAGCCTAACTCTCTTGATAAATACCAATGGGTATTCCCTAGGGAGGTGGGTCTTCTAGTAGATTTGCGAGAAAAAATCCAGCAGGTGATGGAAGATTTACCCATGGATGATAAGCAAAAGTTGCGCATGGTCATGTGTGTAGACGAGGCTGCGGCTAATATTGTTGAGCATACGGTCCCTAAAGAAGATGATGAAAATTTTGTTTATATTGTCACAGCTGAAGTTCTAGATGGCTATTTTAAAGTAATTTTTTCCGATAAAGGCATGCCATATGATCCAACTCAGGCCCCTTTGGTCGATATTAAGGCTCATGTGAAATCGGGAAAAAAAGATGGTTTAGGCGTGCACATTATGAGATTAAGCCTGGACATTTTAGAGTACGAATATGATGAGAGCGGAGAGAACATTTTTACTCTTGGCATGAAAATCGCTCAAAAAGATACTTAAGTTACGTCGTCATCATGAAAATTGCATTGAAAGATATGAGGAAGAGGAGTTATGAGCTCTGAACTTCAACCTCCTACATCAATTCTCTCGACTTTTAAGAAAATTGGTGATCTATTAAAAGGTCAGGCGAATGCAGCTTCCCGCTTCGACGCGAAAGATGCATATGGGGCTGGGGTCGACCCGAGTGAGTTTGAATCGCGCATTTTACTTTTCTATAAAAATGCCTTTGCAAGTATGGGTGTAGGCGAAATTGAGGATAATCCAGACTGGGAGATGGCCATTTCTTTTTCGGGAAATGGTCTTGTGGATACGGAAAAACTTTTTTCTCTCCTGCGCTTATTGCCAGATGGTGATGTGCGCAAAATTAGACTTTTGAACCGTTTTGCTGGTCAGCAATGCTATAATATCACAGTGACAGAGCTTTTTGACTATGAAACTCGTCGAGATGAAACTCTGAAAAACCCTTTCTTTGATACTTTTTGCGCGCAGGTCCATGAATTTGCCAAGTTAAGTGGCCAAGATATGGACTTGATGAGGTGGCCAAAAAAGGTGCAAGAATCTGATGAGCGTAAGGCGTGGATTGAACGCTTGGATGTATGGCGGGAAAAGTTTATCGAATTGCCTGGCATCAATGAATGTTTAACTGCTTTTACAGCAAAGAGAAAAGACTTTTTTAATGCTTTTTTTCATGTTCAAAGGCAATTTGATTCAGAAGACTGGAAAGACTTCGATGCTGAGTCCAATCCTTACCCCCATCCTTTACCGCGTATTGCTGGCTACCGAGCAGCCTTAAAAGACTTAGATGATGAGTTCTCTGAAACTGAAGGCAGTATTGCCATGTGCTTTGATTACTGTCGCATGGGGGCCAAACGAGTGGTGGATTTTATTCGCGGCGCAGAAGACTCTTTTCTCAATATTGTCACCAAATTAGATGACGATTACCCCAAGTCATTGGATTACTCACATACCTTACTCCACAGTAAGGCTACCGAAGTGAAATTAATGATGTTCCCATTACGTTGTATGTTTTTCGATGAACTGGAAGCACAGCGAGGTGTGAGGGAATCGACGGATAATACTCTAGATTCCTATATGGATATGACTTTAGGTAAAGGTGAGGTGCATATTCCAGAGCAATACAATCACAGTTTCTGCTTGAAAGACCTGGATGAAGAGATCGCGAAGGTTTTCAAGCGTTTGCTCCCTCCTGGTTTTAGTGATGATCAACCATTAAATACCATAGATATTATTAGTAAAGCTCATAGCCTGTCCCAAAAAGAGTGGCAAGACTATGGTGACGAGCTGGATGGGATATGCGATATAACCGAGAAAAAATACAAGAGCGATGAGAATAATATTACTCGGCGTTTATCTCGTTTGACTTATCTTTATATGCGTGCCTTTGCTAAAATGGATGTGATGGGAAAAGCGAGTACGGATCGTTTAGACTCTATTGGTGAAATCGCCTCTTTTTATGCCGGTCATGCGGAAAAATTCAGTAAAGTCGATATTGAGAATGAAGGATCTTTTAAGGATATTAGTGAAGACTCTTTGCCCATGATGGCTTCCCCTGAGCAACTCGAAGATCTTTTTAGGACTCAAAAAGTCGTGCAGCGCCTAAGCGATAACGATGATGATTTTGATGAGCAGGCACAGACCATTTCCGATGGCCTGAAAGCAGCCATCGATATGATGAAAAAGGCCGAAGAGTTTATGAATAAAATGGTGAACAAAATGTTCCCTGATAAAGAAGACAGTAAAGATTTACTTCAGGCCATTCATGATTTAATTGAACTAAGTTATAAAACCCAGGTATCATTGGCTGATGCATCTAAACTGGAGGCCTCAGCCATTAAACTGGACGATAAAAAGAAAAAGGAAATTGAAAAACTTAAGCAACAGGTGGAAAAATACAAGAGTGATACTCTGAAGTTACAAAGCCATCTTAAATCAGTATTAGAGTCTAAAAATGAATTGGTTCAGAAGATGCGTATTACTAAAGATGAAAAAGTGCAGTATCAAAAGCAACTCAAAATGATCACCATCATGACGATTAACTCTATGCAGGCTCAGGGGAAAAGTTCAGGTAATTAGTTCGTGAGATTCTAGAGGCACTTCTGAGTCGCAGTGACCTAATCCTCTTAGACTCACTTTCTTGCCGAAGAAGCCCAAGATGTCTCTCAAGGCAGAACTTTCTTGCCCAAGAAGCCTAAGATGTCTCTAAAGACAAAACTTCCTTAGCACATTGTCGATTAATCTAAGTCCCGCATCTTTGCCGAGGGCATGAATACTTTCTGGATGAAACTGCACTGCAGCCATGGGATAACTTTTATGAGTAATCCCCATAATAACCCCGTCTTCACTTCTTGCACTTATATTAAAACAGCCGGGAAGTTTTTCTTCGATGCCGTATAGTGAATGATAGCGTGATGCTTTCATGGGTTGGGGTAAGCCTTCGAATACACAGGTGTTATTATGCTTTATATAAGCGTGCACCCCGTGTTGAGGAATATCGAGAACTCCCAACTCTCCCCCCATGGCTTCAACCATTCCTTGTAAGCCAAGGCATACTCCAAAAAGTGGAATATTTCGCGCCATTAAACGTTTGATGAGTTCTGGTAAACCAAAATGACTTGGCGTAAAAGGACCTGGGCTTAAAAATACTAGGTCAGGTTTGAATTCATCGATAAGGCTTTCGGGAAAGCCAGAACGCATGGTGAGAACTTCGGCGCCTGTTTGGCGAACATAACCACCGAGAGTATGCACGAAGCTATCTTGATGATCGACAAAAAGGACCTTTTTGCCCACGCCAGACGTAGGTTTGTACTCTTCTTTGACAACCACTTTGTTGCCATCGCGCACTGCTTTAATGAATGCTTCGGCTTTGATTTCAGTTTCTTTTTCTTCACTTTCTGCATCACTTGCTGCTAGTAGTGTTGCACCA
>JADGBV010000318.1 GCA_015231345.1 Planctomycetota bacterium | reverse complement strand
ATGGTATCGGATTCGACCCTGATAGTGGCATAAACTGGCAAGTCCTGAGGGACTCAGGTGACGCATCTTTGCTGCGCTGCTCTGACTAAGCCACACCAGCGTAAGGTTAGCTTATTCCATTAGGAATAAGCTAACCTTTGTTTAGTTAGGCCGTAGCCATAAGGTCGTAGGCTTACCGCTATTTATAAACGAGTAACGACTGCATAGTAGGCTCCGTGAATTTTATCTGCATCGTTGGTGAGCCACGACTGCAACATGGCAGGCCCTTTTTCTAGGTCGACTTCGAAAACAGCGGCTTCGTCATCCGACTTGAGTGGCATTTCTTTTTCCACTTCTCCAATCTTAAGTTTAGCATGCTTGCAGTTCATGGCCTGCTTAAGATAGGGCGCCCAGCGCGTTAAGGTGATGCGGTAGCGTCCAGCAGTAGCGATCTCTACCGCCCATGGGCCACTAGAGAGCTTGCCTGATTTGACATGTCCCTGGTGCCAAGGTGAGTCCCCAATACGACTGACGAGCCAATCGTGAGACATCAAATCAGATGTTCTTGCTTCATCGCTACCAAGGATAAAGCGCATGCGATTGCTAAAGTTAGGCTCAAAACTATTCCACCACTGATCGTACTCGCCAGAAAGACGTTTTACAATCTCGGGATACTTTTGGGCAACATTGCTTTTTTGCGCTGGATCGGCTTTGATATCGTAAAGTTGATTGTCGCCAAGAAGGCGCCAGCGCTCTGTCATAAGGGCTGTGGTTTTCCACTTTTGAGGGATTTCGATTCGTTGTGAATGGACTGCAAGGGTGCGGTCTTTTGGGAACTTGTCTGCTTGGCCAAAAAATAAAGGTTTGAGTGATTGGCCATCGATTTTAGGCCCATGGGGTTTTTGTAGCCCTATGAGATCAAGTAGAGTGGGCAGGATATCGATGTGTGCCGTTAAGTTAGAAATATCCATACCTTGATTCAGCTTAGCTTTTGGCCAGTGCAGAAAAAATGGCACTCTGTGGCCACCTTCCATATTAGAGCCTTTCTTGCCTGACATGCCGGCATTGAAACCTTTCCAGCTGGTCGCAGAGGCCTCTTTGCTTTTCTTGCCTTTTTTTTCTTTCTTTTTGCTAGTCTTAGGCATGCCACCGGCGGTGCCATTATCGGTCATGAAAATAAATATCGTATTCTCGCTAAGTCCTTCATCCTCTAAGAAACGTCGTAGTTTAGTGACGTTCTCATCGATATTCGTAATCATACCGTAAAACTTAGCCATGTTTTGAGAAACTCCTTTTTTAACGTAGGGCTCAGAATACTTGGGGTCGACATTCAGCGGAGAGTGTGGAGCATTGGTGGAGATGTAAGCAAAAAAGGGTTTGTTTTTATTTCCTTTGATGAACTTCATGCCTTCCTCAAACCAGATATCGGTGCAGTAGCCTTTGAAGGCTTCAGTTTTATCTCCTCGCCAGTAGGTATCATCGAAATAGTCATTCCCCCAATAATCGGGGCCCTGACCAACGCCGCCGGCTTTATGCCAGACCACAGTATCGAAGCCTTGATCTTGTGGGCGGAATGGGTAGCTATCCCCCAAGTGCCACTTGCCAAAATGTCCAGTTGCATAGCCGTGAGATTTTAAGGCTTCGGCAATTGTTAATTCTTGACTATCCATCATGGACCGACCCATAATTGTATGCCAGATTCCAGTGCGAGTGGAGTAGCGACCACTCATAAGAGCGCAGCGGGTGGGGGCGCAGGTGGGGTCCACGTGAAAATTGGTGAGACGGAGACTTTCTGCCCAGAGTTTATCGAGGGCCGGGGTGACAATCATTTCATTGCCATGAGCGCCAATATCACCATAGCCTTGGTCATCTGTGATGACCAAAACAATATTGGGTTTTTCAGCCAGTACACTGGCGGCACTGAGGATAAAAAGCGCGATGCTGAAGGATATCTTGCTCAAGTAGGAATTTACGGGGATTTTGTCCATTTGAGAGCGGCAAAATGCTTGATGATGAGTCATAAAATTTTAGAAAAAATAGGTGAATGAGTATTATTACCAAAAAATGAAGAAGTGTTACAGTTTTTTATTTATTTTTTATGTAACAAATATTTATTTCTCGGTAATATCCTCTGAACGCATAAATAACTCCCACTCAATCCATGGATGAAAAGGATCAGGAATTCGTTGCAAATCTCACGCAGTCGCAGAGTCGACTTCTAGGTTATTTAGTGAGTTTGCTGGGCAATATCCACGATGCTCAAGATGTCTTGCAGGCAACGAATATGGCTCTTTGGAAAGTGAAAGACGAGTTTAGGCCTGGAGCTGACTTTGGGCCTTGGTCGAGGAAATTTGCCCACTTTCAAACCCTTGCTTTTATTCGCGACCGAAAACGTGACCGACACATCTTTAATGAAGAACTTCTGGAACTCATCGCTACAGAAGAAGTTGACTTAGGGGGCGTCGAAGAGCGTTTAAATGCTTTGCGCAATTGTCTGTTGAAACTACCCGCGGATAAGCTCGAGATGATTAAGTCTCGCTATAAAGATGGTGGCTGCATCAAAGATGTTGCGCAGATGGTCGGGAAGAAAGAAGCTACGGTAAGAGTTTCGCTGCTGAGAATTCGGCAAGCCCTTTTGAAGTGCATCGAATCTAAACTTAATTTCTGCCAGCCTTAGGAAATATGAGCGCTCACAACCAAGACTCAGATCGCCACCTGCTTGAGTTGATTGCCGATTTACAAGATGGTCAATTGAGCGAAGAAAAGTCAGAGGAGCTTTCAGCCTTATTGGAAGCTAGTTCTGAGGCGAGAAAAACCTACCGGGCTTTCATGGATTTGCATGCTCAACTGGAAAGTTTGCCGGTAGAAGAGTTATTAAGTGGTGTGGTAAACGACGATTCGTTAAGTGGTTCGATGGACGACGATTTGCCCTCTGCAAAAATCGCTCAGCTTTCTCCAAGTATCGCAAAGAAGAAAAGAACCAAATCCGATTTAGTGAAATGGTTTACCTCTGCGGCTGCGATTTATGTTATTTCAATGATTAGCGTTTATTGGTTGACTGCGAATAACACGTCCACGCCTTCAAGTAGCCTGGAAAATCATTTCTCCACTTCTATTCAAGAAGTGGCAATTTTAACTCAAACTGTTGAAGTTATATGGGAAAATCCAGATGCTGTGAATTATAGCGTAGGACATGCCTTACCCAAAGGCCTATTTAACTTGAAAGAGGGCTTAGCTCAGCTCGAGTTTTTCAATGGAGCAACAGTTATTATTGAAGGCCCAACTGTTATCGAGCTTATTTCACCTGAGCGCGCGCGAGTGGTGAGTGGTAAGCTTAGAGCCTTCGTTCCTGAAATGGCGCAAGGCTTTACCATAGAAGGGCCAAAGTTCGATGCTGTTGACTTAGGAACGGAGTTTGTGATGAGTATCGATGAAGATGGGTCATCAGAAGTTTTTGTCATCGATGGCAAGGTCGACCTTCATAATAAAGGTGGCGAAAAATTTAAAAGCCTCCAAAGTGGGGCTGGTGTAAAGAATGGTCATGATGCAGACGTTTTTCAGCCCATGGAGCAATTACAGCAAAACTTCATTGGTCGAAGAGAAATGGTTGAGTTTTCTAAGCATCAAACAGAGAATAATGCTATGCTTTGGGCTGCCCATCGAAGGCGTTGGGCTGAAGATCCCCATACTTTAGTTTATTTTGATTTTGAAGATCACCAGCCATGGGATCGGCAACTTAATGGTGCAGGGTACTCTCATTCAAACGATGCTGCCATCATTGGGGCTGATTGGAGTGAAGGGCGCTGGTATAAGAAAGGTGCTTTGGAATTTAAAACCGTAAATGACCGTGTGAGACTTAATATTCCTGAGCCCCTGGAAGCCATCACACTTATGATTCACATTCGGCTCGATGGAATTTCAAACTGGAGAAACTCCTTTCTTATGTCCGATGAATTTAAAAGTCAGCAAATACATTGGCAGTTACACGAAAGCGGACGGATTAAATTCCAGATCAAAGGTATATGTGATCATCTTAGCGAAGAAACGATCAAACCTAGTGATATCGGTCGCTGGAGTTATTTTACGGCTGTTTGTGATATCAAAGAAAAGCGTAGCTGGCTATACCTGAATGGTGAACTTATTGATTCTTGCAAAACTCAGAAATCTTTGCCCTTTAGCGTTGGCAGAGCTGAAATATGCAATTGGAAAAACTCGAAGCGCATTACGAATATGTCTGTGCGTAGTACCAATGGTCATGTTGATGAATTTCTAATTCTCAAGCGTGCTCTTTCTGCTGATGAAATCAAAAGCTTTTGCTCGCTTGGAGCCTTATCGGAAGATAAAAATAAGTAACCCTTACCCTTAGCGTAAAGTTGCCAGTTACGCTGAAAAATGACTGAGTTTATTTTGAGATAAGGTAATACATCGTTTGATGTTGACCGATATGGAAACTTAACTCGCCATTGCTATATTCAGTTGGGATCTTTTGCACGACTTTGCCGCTGGCATTGATGGCTTTGACTTTTAGCGTGGGAACTGTAGTTTTGATTGTAACTTTAGCTCTTACAGGCTGCATGAGCATTGGACTAACCCCAAGGTCTGAGTTTTTATACCAAATAGTCCCTTTT
>JADGBV010000317.1 GCA_015231345.1 Planctomycetota bacterium | reverse complement strand
ATCTACGAAAGAAATGTACTTATGCCCATGCTCAAAAAATCATATCGAACATCTATGCCATCTACCTGAATAGTTACACCTGTTTAAAGGAAAGATCATTTCTCACCTGATCTATCAGCCCCTCCAGACTTTTTCTATAGACTCCCTGCAGGCCCTCTTTTGCATCACGCTCACCCTGCATCCAGCATACTGTGACAGTTTTCAGATTTACGTCCTTTATTTGCATCTTCACATTCTTTAGTAAATTCGCATATAGTTTACCGATTTTTCCGTAATCTTTGCTGTCACCAGCAGGAGCTTTCCATTCCGAAAACCATGACCTGATGGGTGTGCCTCCTTTCGCATATTTTACCACAATAACATTGTCTTTCCCGAACTCTTTCTGAACAGTGGGCACAAAGGTCAATTCGTGATCTAGGCCTGCCATATTTGATTGCCCTGACAATATAAACAAGTGTTTCCCTGTATCAGCACTCACATGAGACACCAGAGTTGCCATCACTATGATCACTATGATCCCAAGGCTCATATACTTCTTAAGTTCTTTCATACTCATACTATCCTCTCTTATTAAAAGATTACTTATTCCAAATAGACTTCACCAAATACACTTTCATTGATTCAGCTCTTCCTTTTTCTCCGGTTTAAACATAGAGCATATCTTTGTAAGTTCACAGAGATATAGTATGTGTATTCGCCCGCAAATCAAGGCGCACATCAAGATTCTTCTTATTATTTTTCAATATGTTAGCAATATAATTCGCAACTAAGTCGCTTGTGTAATCAGGACACAATATTCTCATAAATTGGGCATAAAAGGACAGGTCACTTGCGAGTAGTATAAACAATAAGATTAAACGCAACCAATAATTAAACTCTTCTGAGTCTAGAAGTCACGACAGGGTTTCTGATTATTTCTTGAAATTAAGAGTGATTTCTTCACCTTTGATCAAAGCAATCGATAGGTGATCTTTATGCCGCACCAGAGGCCCACAAACCCCATCAACTTCAAGGGGTGATAAAAAAGTCGAATTAAGCTCTGAGGGGAAGACCTGAACTTTCATAGTGACCGTACTCATAAGACGAATACCTTCTGCATTCCACATGCAAAGCACTTGGGCTGCTTGTGAACGTGGAGCCTTAAACCTTAATGGACCAGATGTACTCTGTGTTGAGCCAATAAAATATGCTTGCTTAGCACGGTAGGTGTAGCCAGTATTGATATGGCTCACCTGGGCATTGGGCTGTGAGTCGAGAACTCCGCGATCACATGCGTAGGTGTCAAGGTAATCCCTAAAGAAAGAAAGGCAATACACTATGGGCTTTGGGATGGGGGCGTAGCCATCAAAGACATACATCCCAAAACGAGCCTGACGAACTCGCTCTTCATGATTAAAGAACTTCAGCCAGTGATGATCCTTGAAAGTTGCAGGGATTTCATCGTCATTCAAGCGCCAGCGCATAGCACCGTTATATCCCTTTGTGTATGAATAGAGGTACATCATAAACTCAGCGATGCACGATGAATTGTTTGAAATATATTCCTCTCCATAGAGCTCTCCGGAACTATAGGCAAACTCACCGATTGAAACAGGTGTTGAAGGCCAGAGCTCACGTAGTTTATCCTGTATATGAGTATAGAGCATAACTTCTTCGTTTGAGCGGGCTCGAAAATATGAATGCTGGCTAATGAAATCTATATCCTTATTGAAAGGTAAAGCGACGAGACCCCGATTATACCCAATAGTGACAAGTTGCTGTGGAGAGAGGGAACGAATAAGTGTCGCTTGCGAATCATACCACTGTTTATAGGTATCGTTTACCGCCTTAATAAAATCTCGCAAATGCTCGATGCTATAGAGATCGCGTGGGTATTTATGCAAAAGGCTACGATGCCTGGGTGAGTAGGATGCATCTAGGGTTTTCCAAATACTATCGGCTGCATAGAGTTTCTCCACATCCTTTTTATCTTCCATCCATGGGGCCATTTTGGGATACCCTCCAGCACCTTTCTTATGTTTAGCTACGAGTCTCTCCACAAAGTCCCTTTTGTAATGATTTTTATACTCTTGAGCAATATCGAGTTTCAGGACTGGACTTTTTTCATTGTTGTAGCTAATAGCACCTATTTCGGCAATTTGTGGTTCGTTTTGAACGTCATAAGCAAAAACCGCAGGGTCATTCTGAAATCCGCTTACAATATGACGGGCTCTATTTAGAACCTTCTTTTCCGTGGCATCGTAGGAGTGGGTTACGATCTGTAGTAAGATTTGTATTCCCAACCTATGGCAGAGATCTTTTATTTTCTGATTAAGCTCAGGGCAATCCACCATGGATTCCTGTGCAAATATTCTAATGGTATTCACTCCTGCCGCCTGCATTTTTCTGAAGTCACGCTCTACTATGGCCAAGTCAGAATCACTAAACTTCTTTTTCTTCCAAAATGAGAAACTCCTATTATTCATGGGATAAATATAATTTGATCCTATCATGAAAAAAGGTGCACCTGATTCAGTAAGAAGAGTTGTTCCATCCGCACTTCGCTTTACAAAACCTATTTTATGTGGGGCACGCTTCTTTAGGGGAATAGGAGGTAAATTGGGCTTTTTGCCGAGAATAGAGTTATCATTAGATTTATGGACAATATCGCTTATGAGTGAACAAAGCGCCGAGTCAGTATAGGTCATGAGGTCGGGCATGTTGAAGAAGAGCCAATGTGAATCTTTATACTCACCTTGGGAGTGAACAATGGCACCACCAGCCCACCCCAAAGGGTCGTCATATTTCCCATAAGCTTTACATAAAGGTATATAAAAGCCATCCTCTACGGCCGGTTGCCCTACAGCTGAGATTCCACTATAGTCAGAACTGAGAGAAATATTTTGTGGAAAAGGAGAATTTTCAAATGATTGTATTCTCACAACTTCATGCATGTCAAATATATCATAGGGATCATAGGGATAGAGGGATGGAATCCGGTAATCATGACTCAGGTCGCCTTGAGGGAAGTCAGCTTCTTTAAGTGCATTACTCAAAGATATTCTTTTAAGGTAAATATTGTAGAAACCATTATGGAGCCCCGCATAGTTGAAGTCCTGACCAAATGAGCATGACTTAATCTGAGCGAGATTCAACTTAGTGTTTTCGCGATTATCTCCTCCGCTCATATAAGCAAAATCTCCCCCCATCAAAACAATGTTTTTCCACTTTTTGGGAGAGATGCTTACTTTTCGAAACCAAGTTGAACCGTCATTTTCCCGAATCTTGATACAGATCTGTTTTGCTGAGGAATTTCCTTTAAAGGTAAACTTAATTAGCGTTGTATCGTTAAGTACTTCTGAGGGAGGGATTTCAAACACAAATTCATCATACCAATCTCGTGCATCAATAAACATGTAGACGCCTTCCTCGCGCCATTTCTTAATAACACTTCTAGTTTTTTGAGTAAATGCATCACGTTGATAGCGAGAGGGGTCAGCAACATTGGAAAGTGGCGTAAAGGGAGCATTATCCAGGATTGCTCTCGTTTCTTGACGAGGACGGTAGACCCCACCAAGCTTGTAGCTTGGTTGAGAAAATGGCTTTCCACCTAGAAAAACGACCTCACCTCCCTGTTTCATATAGGCATGGAGAGGCCCCCACATAACGGCAGGGCAGCGCGGAGCATCGGGTATAATAAGTGCATTATATGTAGAAGGTTCAAGAGTTTTCCCTTCGAGAATATCTTCAAGGGACACTGTGGTCACGGCATGAGAGTCACTTAGTTTTTTTCTGATATGTTCCAGGGGAAGTGGATCAACATATCCAGTATAGCCTGTAAATAGAGCAATATTTGAAGAGAGGGTAATCTCTTGAGCATGGAGGGTGCAAAAAGCAAACCCTATTAAGAGAATACACTTGATGAGTTTGTTTTTCAGAGGATATATCATATTTTTCGTGCGTTTCGGTAGCGAAGAATGGCCTGGATGCGGTGCACCTTTGAAGTACTCAAGGGGTAATAACTCAAAAGTAAGCAAGCGACCCCCACTGCGACTGCAGGGACAAAAGAGTCTAGAGCACGCATCATCGTTATGGTATCCACACTTTGTGGCCCATCAAGTGAGGCATCAAAACCGGTCATCTGTAAAATTAGTCCAGCACACAGCAAGGATATGGACACTGAAAGCTTGTTAGCCCAATTTTGCACTGCTCCAAACATACCTTCACGGCGAGAACCATGTTGAAACTCATCATAGTCGCAAACATCTGCAATCATGGCGAATGCAACTCCCCACACAGCGCCAAGCCCAGGGGCTGTCAGCACAGCTGGAATTAGCTGAAGATATGGCATTGCTGGGTCATAACATACCCATTTGCTTAAGGACCCAATAGCTGCCATAGAAAGAATGATAATGAGGACCTTGCGTTTACCATATTTATTAGCAAGGTAACACACAAGGGGTATGGCCATGAAATTCACGATATTAAAGGTCGTACCCACAATACCAAACATCACCGATGCTTCCTGTGCATTTCCTCCGTACACATAATAAATATTGGGCCTTGTCCGTAACTTCGGCAACCGACCTTTTACTTTGACTTATCGAGTTTAAAGAGCTCCATATTGGTGAGAGTC
>JADGBV010000316.1 GCA_015231345.1 Planctomycetota bacterium | reverse complement strand
TCGACCGAACAGAAAGGGTCGTATTTACTCCTGAAGTTCTTTATATTGACAGTTCTAATCCTCGAGAAGCTGTCAGCATCATAGATTATTCAGACAACATATGTGAGATAACAATAACATGATCAAGCCAACGACTTCACAAGAAATCACTATTCTTCCCAAACCTATTGAAACCCCCCTCACACAGATTCCAGATTTTGGTTGGATTAAATGTGAAAACAGTCAACATACTCAGTCTGTAAAGTACCGCTTGGTCTACTCTAGGATCATCCAAGGCATGACAGATGCTAAAATCCACAAAGGATCCTGTTTAATCGAAGCATCAGCCGGGTCCACAGGTGTCGCATTGGCCTGGGCCGGAAAAAAACTCGGACACCCAGTTGAAATTCACAGTTACGATATGCCGAACCCAAAGTATGATACGATAAGAGAACTAGGAGCAAAGCTAGTACTATGGCCTCAAAGCACCCCCTTTGAAGATATCATGCTCCAAATAAAATGCAAAAGCAAACTTCCTACCTACTGGCACCTCAATCAATATAATCGAAAGATGCTGACAAATGCCTACCGTGATTACGGCAGAGAGATTTATTGCCAAATGTGTCATTGCAAAGAAAGGCCTGATGTATTCTTCGCTCCTGTAGGAACAGGGGGTATCATCCATGGCATTGGAGAATACCTAAAACTCTACTATCCAGATATGCAAATCATAGCTTTTGAGCCAGAAGAAGGTAGTTCCATTCACGGCATGCGGAACGCAGATATTATTCAGCTTGGGGAGTATGATCCTTATGATCGGTCATTTCCAAATGATCGTATTTTTATAAAAGATAATATTGAAATGACTCAAGAGAACAATCTAAAACTAGGACTAGGCTCTCAACTTATGCTAGAGTACTCTAAGCAGATCCATGCAAGCAAGAAGATTCTCATGATTGCTGTTGACTAAAAGTCATGTAATCAAATAGGATTAAGATTTCATAAGGAACTTTTTGCAAAAATACAAAATCAAGTCTTCACTTTAAACAGCCTTGGCTATAATTTCAATTCGATTACCTCTGCCCCCTTGAATTTTGACACAAACAGCAAATTTTAAAGTCGCTTTAGTCACTCCACCGTCTATATTTCTACTAGACCAACGAGTTTTTCCGAACCTAGGAATCCTTAAAGTAGCCTCTTGCCTCGAGGCGGAAGGGTACTCCGTTGACCTCCTTGATTTTTCAGGGATCGAGAATTATCTCGATGCTCTTCGCGATTATCTCAATTCACATCAGTTAAAAGCCATTGGCATCACTGTCACAACACCTCAAATGCCTTCAGCAGGAAGAATCATCCAAACAATCAGGGAGACTCAGCCTGATCTTAAGATCATTATGGGGGGGCCACACGTCACACTCGTCGCCTCTGCTTGGAAACTGGAGAAAAAAGCTAATCGAGTAGGTCGAGGACATCATGCCTTTGAGCACCTCAAAACTCTGGTTGATATTCTCGTCGCAGGGGATGGAGAAAGAGCAATCATATCTGCTCTTCAAGATGATTCAGACTGGTTTGTCGATGGTGACGAACCTTCCCTTGGCCTATTTATGTCCAAAGACGACTACGAAAAAACTCCTTGGCCAGCCAGACACCTCATCGATCTCAAGTCATATCGTTATCATATTGAAGGTCATAAAAGCACATCACTTATCGCCCAATTAGGCTGCCCTTTTCATTGCGGATTCTGTGGCGGGCGCCATTCAAAATCACTGCGTAATATACGAACTCGATCATCAGAATCAATTATTTCAGAGATTGAATTCCTCCATAAGGAATACGGTTATACCGGTTTTATGTTCTACGATGACGAATTGAATGTCAATAAGAAGATGGTTGAGCTCATGCAGCAAACGACCAAACTTCAAAAAAAATACAATACCGAATTTAGGCTCCGTGGCTTCGTGAAAGCCGAACTTTTTACTCAAGAACAAGCAGACGCAATGTTCGAGGCCGGCTTTAGATGGCTTCTCTCTGGTTTTGAGTCTGGTTCCCCTAGAATTTTAACAAATATCGAAAAGCGCGCCACACAGGAAGATAATACAAATGCCATTGAAATCGCCAAAAAAGCAGGACTTAAAGTAAAAGCCCTCATGTCAGTGGGACACCCTGGAGAAAGTGCACAAACTATCACCGACACAAAAAACTGGCTCCTCAAAGTCAAACCAGACGACTTTGACTGCACTGTCATCACAACCTACCCAGGCACCCCTTATTATGACCTTGCTTTACCTCATGAATCCAGAGAGGGAATCTACACTTTTACCTCTCCCAAAACAGGCGACCGCCTTCACTCTCACGATTTAGATTACACTAAAGTTGAAGATTACTATAAAGGAGACCCCAAAGGCGGGTACCGAGCTTATGTGTATACCGATCATCTGAAAGAAGAAGAGATCGTTAAATTACGGGACGAAGTTGAAGAGACTGTCAGAAAGGAATTATGCATTCCTTTTAACCCCGGATCGGACTCTGTACAGTATGAACACTCCATGGGAATGGGCAAAGGACTTCCTGACTTTATATTAAGAAGTAGCTCTTCTTAAAAAAGGTGGTTATTCACATTATTCACCTCAGGATTTTCAATACAAAAAGTGAAATTACTAAACTGGCTACCTTTACTCTTCATTGTACTAATATCATTAGTCTATTCCTACAACGCTAACCATTCCGATTGTGATTTTGTCACTTTCCAAATGTATAGGATGGTGCACAATAATATACATCACCCTGAAGTAACCAATTACTTAAGCATGGTTCACCCAGCAAAGGCCGATGATATTTATCTATATTCATCAATGCTAACTCCAGGAGCTTCCCTCTACCATACCCTCTTTTGTAAACTGGCTGGCTTGAGTGTTTTTAGTTTAAGGCTCAGTTCCGTATTAATCTACAGTTTCATCTTTCTAGGGCTCATGTATGTATCGAAAAACTTAGGTTTTCGATACAACGAACCCCTGTGGCTATATTTCCTTGCTCCAGGGGTAATCCTATTCGCTCCTGCTTGTGAAATGTGGCTAACATCAATACCCCCTATTATTTTCATGATTGGGCTCCTCATAGACAAAAGACCTATTAAGCTCAAGTGGCTTTACTTCTTTCTTTTATCCTTTTGTGCCGTATGGTTTATATTTACTCTTTACGTCTATATCATTTTCCTTTTTCTGGCATTTGCCATACTAGATTTCTTTAACCAAAACAAACAAGAACCTCTATGCTCTCGCAAAATCATTATTTCCGTTCTTTGTGGTGGGTTTCTTGCAATATTATTGGGACTTATTCAACAAGTCTGGGCGCCTGATGGCACAATGGATTACTTTTCTTACTTTAAACTTCGCGCCTCTCATCGTGTTGGAGGGGCCTCAAATGTTTTATCTCTATACCCTTATATGATGACTCGATTATGGAGTTTTCTATCCCAACAGTACCCTCTATTTATTCTAACCCTTATATCTATTGGCCTTATAGCTTTTTCTGATAGAAAGTTAAGAGATCGTAATGAAAAAATACTTGGAATATCCATGTTCATATATCTTGCCTATCTTGGCCTTTTTGCCAAAACAACAATTCATCATTATTTTTTTAGCTACTTTTTTCTATTACTCACCCCTCCTTTGTTTCTGTATGCCTACCGAAAGAGAGGCTCTAAGAAAGTAGGCTGGGTAGAGATCATCTTTTTACTGATCATTTCGATCAGTGGACTCTATGAAATCCGCAAAACAAACTTTTGGGTTAACCAAAGAAATGATATCGATACCTTTCTAGAAAACATGTCAAATAAAGACTATCTCTTAAGAGATACGCCCTTTAATACGTGGCCTCTCAATTTAAATGCACCGGAAAAAACACTATATATTGATGTGAATCAGCGCAGCAATCAATTAAAAGATCTTGATCGTCGTATAGTTTCTAGCTATGCAGTCACACAAAACACTATCTACTATGCACCACAATTTTTCAATCATGAATCGAAGACATTAATCCCTCAAGGCTCCGCACTCTATATGATCACCAAGGAGCCCCTAGACAACCATCAAATCATCTATCAAGATAGAGGGTATTATATTATTAAATTGCTGGAAAAATAACAATTACACTCTCCTATCATCATGAAATACCTTACCATCCTAATCATTTTACTATCAAGCTTCACCCTATCTTCTTGTATGGCCACAAGAGCTGTTGGCGGAGCAGCTAAAATGACAGCAAAAGCAGGCTGGGCAGTCACAAAGACGACAGGCAAAGCACTTTACTCAACGGGCAAGTACACCAGCCGTGGAGTCAAACACCTTCTAGGAAGGTACCGCATAAAATTAAGGAAAGAAGGCAATGCCTATTATGTACCTGTCGTCATAAATGGCAGACATAAAACGGAACTTCTACTGGATACGGGCGCCACAGCCATTCAATTACCCATGGATCTGGCAAAACAAATCGGTGCTCACCGCGGTAAAACACAGGAAGTTATTGTCACTATTGCTGACGGCTCCAAGGTTCAAGGGAGAGCTTTTCAGATCCCATCGGTAAAAATTGGTGGAGCTGCAGCAAAGCATGTGGATGCCGTTGTCGTTAAAGGCAATAAGGCCACGGGGCTTCTAGGCATGTCTTTTCTGGGGCGATTT
>JADGBV010000315.1 GCA_015231345.1 Planctomycetota bacterium | reverse complement strand
TGGATAGTTTTTCTAGATCTTTAAGAGCAATATCTGCGTCTTTGATCCATTTCTTGATTTGTCCGATTGATGCCATAGCTTATGAATAGAGTAGAAATAATAGGCTAGTGTATCAGGATTGTGATTCTGAAAATGCGAGCCCTTAAAAAGCTGGCAGATTTCTAGAATAAGCCCTGCCTTCTCAGTTTTACACTCCCATTAGGGAGCTTGCCTGCCCTTGGGAAAGAAATCATTAGCTGCGCAGGGAGGTAAAAAAGCTGCCGTATATCGGCCTTTTCTGTCTTCCATACAGCCATAGCTCCTAAATTGCCAAGCAATGTACCCCATCCCCCACCGACATTATCTTCAATAAGAGAACTCACCTTTTGGCTCGCGATGACTTTAAAAGTGACCCTTAAAATATTTTGCGCTATGAGTCTATTTCGTTGCAATTGCCAACTCTCAAGCAATAGCTCATCATAGTTAAGAACGGGATGCTCATAAGCTGATAATGCAGGTGAACACCGTGACACAAAAACCGGGTAAGCAATGCTAATCACCCTTCTGCCCAAAGTCCCCAGGACAACATCTTCTACGCTTGATATTTTTTGCTCCTGAGCTGAACTTTCCTGCATATAACCATGAATCACTGGCCAATACTCAACCATAGTTAGAGAAAGGCGCCTTTCTTCCTTTTGCGGGCCTTGATCCTTAAGCCTAACAATCAAAGAGCGATTTTGAAGAAAATCTTGCAAGTAGTCAGGCAGTTCTGCTGGTTTATCCTTCGTTTTGCCGCGCGTATAGCTAAGATAATGATAAAGCCTTAATATATCGTCGTCTAGATCATCTTTTCCATAAGAATAAGCTTTATGCAAATCGGAGAAAGATTCATCACCTCTTTCCAAGGCATAAAAAATAAGCCCCGTAAAACTTAAATAAGCCTGCTTTGCTTCATTTGATCTTTTCTCGCCAAAGGGGTCTTTTTCTAAACGTATATCCCTTGAAAGCCTACGCAGCTCTACAGCTGCTCCTTCATTGTCGCCCATGCTCCATCTATTAAGAGAAGCCATTAAAAGCAAATGCCATTTTTCTAGGTAATGAGGTCGGAATGTTTTAACGCTTTCATTGAGAATCTTCGAAAAAGTCAATTCTCGCAGGCTTCTACTATAGTGGGCTTCACTAAGTTTATAAGCTTGATCATAAGCCTCTGCGGCTTTTTCCTCGTGGCCACTATAAGTTTGCAGCAGGGCAGACTCGGCAATATTTTTATACTGATTGCGCCCGCCAGATTTGGCAACCTGCAAAGAAGAGTTTAAACGCTGCTCTAGCTGAGAAGCCACAGGTGCCTGATAAGACACCTTTTTCTGGCAAGAACATAAAAGTAGAACCAGCAAAATGATGGCTCTACTCATGAATTTAGATAGAGGAGGATTAATAAAGCTTATAACAAGCTTCATTTTATGCTTGAAGGTAATAAAAAGGGATTTGCTTTCCTAAATACTAGAAAACAAACATGCCTTTCTTAACAAATTTCTTAATTTTCTTCTGCCCAATCCACACTTTCTCGTGACTTTCAAGGGCAATAAGCTCTAAGTTAATTTGATAAAAACGCACACTTTTGCCGCCGACCTTATCGACAATATCATTCACCACACCCATAAGCATAAAATCCGCACCCGTTTCTCTACGTATTTGTTTTAATGTTTCAGGGCGAACATTATTACTCATTTGTATCACTTCTTGGCGAAGCTGGGGTCTTTCTCCCACACCAGCAACAACTTTGAGTTTGCCCGAATTAATAAAAGCTCTTTCAAGTTCTTTCGTAAAAGGCTCTGTATTAATGTGATCACCAGTATTATTTTTGACATGGCCAACAATCACAACAGGCTTACGCTTAAATTCACCTTTATATTCTGCAATCCAAGCACGATCAACAGAATCTTTGATCATTTCTTCAGCCACTTGCTGAGAATCAGTATCATTCCATTCGCCTGATAAATCAATGGTTTCACCCGGCTCCACTCTTTTGACGCTCGTGCATCCTGATAAAAAAGCTAGTGAAATAAGTAGTGCGAGGAAGGTTATTCTCATGAGTATTCCAGAATGACACGAATAATATTAAATTATAGCCAATGGCAATCACCTTTCAATGGGGGCTTGATCCAAAACTGGATGAGTTGATTCAACCGGTCAATTTTATTCCAATAAGCATTGATATAACGGCCTTCAACTTATTTCGGTCATTAAGAGCCTCCAGCCAATCTAAGTGCTCCAGACTGAATTCAACACAAAGATCAAAAAGGACTTAAACAGGTTTACGCTTCTTCAATCTTGCGCTAAGTGCTTGCTGAGTGATTCCTAAAAGCTTAGCTGCCTGGACTTGTTTGCCTCCGCTTCTTTTCAATGCCTCATCAACGAGTTTATCGGAAACCTCTTTAATCGTCGGAAAGGAATCATCCTCTATGACTAAATGATCATGAGAATCAGGATTTTTAGGGCGCTGATTCAAAACGGCTGCAGGAGGAGAGATCGTACCAAAAAGTAAGAATTGCTTCACCATACCTTCCAATTCTCGTACATTTCCGGCAAAAGGGAGCTGCTGCCATTCCTCCTGCACCTCTAAGGGCAATAATCGAGGAGAACGATTGAGTTCGGACGAAATACTGTCGAGGAAATATTCTATAAGGACGGGAATATCCTCTCTACGTTCTCTTAAAGGAGGAATATGTATTCTGTGCGTAGAAAGTCGGTAGTAAAGATCTTCACGAAAACTTCCTTCGCGTACTTTCTCGGCTAAATCAACATGGGTAGCCATAATGAAACGTGTTGAAGTCTGCCTAAGCTCATCACTTCCCACAGGGTAATACTCATTCTCCTGAAGAAGACGCAGAAGCTTCACTTGCGTGCGCATATCTAAATCACCTATTTCATCAAGAAATAGACTGCCTTCCTGAGCACGGCAAAGTAAACCCTCACGGCCTTGATGCGCCCCTGTAAAGGCGCCTTTTTGGTGTCCAAAAAGAGTATCGGAAAACATTGCTTCATCGAGGCCTGCTGTATTAACTGAAACCAAATCACCCATGCGAGCGCTATAGTCATGAATATACCGGGCCATCACTTCTTTTCCCGTGCCTGTTTCTCCTGTAATTAAAATAGGAAGGTTGGTGGGTGAAAGAATCTTCACTTGTTCAACTAAATTATGCATACAAGGAGATGCGTACTGCATAGCATCATCTTTATTTCCATGTGATGGAGTCGCCATATACTTTTCTTTTTCAAAACTAATCAATAAACTAATAAGTCGGTCTTGATCTAGAGGTTTGACTAAATAATCCCTGGCACCTTTGCGAATACAGGTGACAGCTCCATCTATGGTATCAAGTGCAGTAACAATAACAACCTTTACTCCTGGCACAGCGCGATTGATGCTTTCAATATAGTCTTCACCCCGGTAAGCCCCCATCATGAGGTCCAACAAAACGACATCTGGCGCAGCTTCTTTAATCCCCTCCAATGCTTGAACGGGATTGTTGTAGCTCTGAATCTGGTCATACCCGCGCATACGCAAAAGGGTATCGTAAGTTGTGAGCATGGTTTGTTCGTCGTCAATAATAAGAATTCGCAAGTTAGACATAATGATTATTTTAAGCTGAAGGTTATGATAAAGGAACTGCCAGCATTTGGCTTAGAGACAACTTCTATCTGAGCTTTATGCTGGTCTAAAATATTTTTAATAACGGTCATACCCATCCCCATGCCAAACTCAGAAGGTTTTGTGGTGAAAAAAGGCTCAAATATCTTTTGGCGAGTCGCTTCATCCATACCACAGCCTTCATCACTCATAGTAAGAGTGACAGACTCTTTGTTGCACTGAATCTCTAAAGTAATGGCCTTTGAAGCATCTTCAAGGGCATCACAGGCGTTATGCAAAAGATTGACCACAACTTGTTCAAGACGATGGGCTATGCCTTGAAAAGTAGGCAGTGATTCGGGAATGATCAGATTAAATTTTTGAGTATGCTTTTCGATGTATTTTTTATTCATACGTAAAGCTGATTGAATCACAGACCTGAGGTCAACAGACTGAAATTTTTCATCATGGTTTTGCCGGGCAAAATCTTTAAGGTCTTTCACAAGGACATCAATACGCTGTGCCCCCTCCTCAATAGCCGACACTAACAAGGGAATTCTTTCTTCGATAAAAGACCGAGCAATGGGGTTTTCGGGGTTGGGACTCAAGTATTGTTGCCATAACTCCATCAAGAGAGGAGCATTGATTTTTATAAAACTATTAGGATTATTAATCTCATGGGCAAGACTGGCTACAAGTCGTCCTAAACTTTGCAACTGATCTCCTTTGATCATTTCAACACGAACCTGTTCAAGCCAGGCATCATTTTTCTTTTTCATTTGCTCTTTCTCTTCTGCTAAACCTTCGATGAGATGGTTCATGCGCTCTTCAAGCCTTTCAAGTGGGCTTCTTTCTTTAAGTAGCGGCAAATGTTCATCTTGGACTTGATGATCAGGCATCACTTTATTCAAGTACCTTTCTGTCCAGTCCTGGGATAATCCATTTTCGATATGTCCCATAGAAAAGTTAATAAGGCGCGCGATTCTATTTCCTAATGCTGGAGAGAAACAATGTTGATAGGTATCACTAAAAAGCATAACAATCACTTTATG
>JADGBV010000314.1 GCA_015231345.1 Planctomycetota bacterium | reverse complement strand
AATTAGATCACAATCAGCTACTTTTAACTGATTTGGATCAAACTTTTTAGCGCCCCATATTACGAGATTTTATAAAGAATAGAATTGGATAAAGAGTATCCAAACGAAGTGCAAATGTCTTTTATGGGGCATTTGCGAGAGCTTCATACAAGGGCGTTTAAAACCATACTCGTGGTTTTATGCTTTTTTCTTATTGGTTTTACTTTCAGTGAAGAGTTTTACCACTTTTTGATGAGCTCCGTGCCTGAATATGTCATTGAGAAAGCCGATGGTCTTTTTGATGGCTTTATGCTGAAAGTGAAGTTGGCTCTTTATTTTGCTGTTTTTTGCTCCTTGCCTGTGATTACTTATCAAGGTTATAAGTTTATAAGGCCAGCGTTAAAGATTAAAGAAGACAGTACGGTTAAAATATACTTAGCTTTGGGTTTCTTTTTATTATGTGGAGCTCTTTTCTTTGCTCATTCAGTGCTCCCTTTTATGGTTGAAGTGCTTCTTTCATTTCAACCTGAAGATATTACAACTCAAGCTGATATCTTATCTTACTCCACAACCATTATGACAATATACCTTGGTTTTGCTATTATATTTCAAGTTCCATTAGTTGTATTCTTGACCATTATGCAAGGTTTTGTTGAAGCAGATTTTTATCGCAGTCATAGAAAAATTGTCGTAGTCTTACTTATGGTACTGTGTGCGATTTTTTCTCCGCCAGACTTGGCTTCTTTGTTAATTTTATTTTGTCCTTTGTATGCTTTGTTCGAGGGGGCGGTGCTGCTAGGTAGTATAATGAAAGGGAAAGATGTTCGGGCTTAGTTGGTTTGAGATAGCTTTTGTTTTGGGCATCGCTTTTTTAATTTATGGCCCAGAACAGTTCCCTGTTATTCTTAAAAAGCTCATTGGCTATATTAAAGAGATAAAGAAATATTCTTATCAAGCTCAGCAATCTTTTAATAAATTTTCAAGTGACCTCGATGCTGAGTTGAACCCTACTAACTGGTTAGACTCGTCTCAGCCAAAAGATCAAGTCGGGGAGAGCGAAGAAGAGCTTGGTGAAAATAAAGACGAAGACAATGTTGATGATGATTTGTCATCCTACGAAGAACAGCCTTACGACTTATTTCTCGACGAAAAAGGTCTAGAGAAAGAAAAAGTTGATGATTTTGAATCAAGTCCCTTAGATAAAAAAGAAATATGTTCCGACCTTGTATCGATGTAAAGTTTAATCAAGTTGTTCAATTAGAGCAAGGGGAGAAATTAGCTTTAACCGATGAACGTAGTCCTGTAGAAATAGCTAAAATATATCAAGATGATAACCTGCAGGGTGGTCATATGATTGATTTGGAGGGGGGCAGTAATAAAGGTGTGATTTTACCGGCTTTGCAGTATGGTAATTTGCAAGTCGGGGGCGGCATTCGTTTAGATAACGGCAAGGATTATCTCAATGCTGGTGCGACTCACCTTATTTTTTCTTCAGCTGTATTTAAAGAGGACGGTATTCATTGGCTCATGTTAGAGAAATTAAGAGATCTTTACGGAGCCGATAAAATTGTCTTAGCGCCTGATGTTAAACATGATCGACATATTTATGTGAATCAGTGGAAGAGTAAAACGGAAGTTAAGCTTAGTCGTGCTTTGCTTGAAAAGCTAAGCGAGTATTGCGATGAATTTCTTGTTCATTCCATTGAAGTGGAAGGGATGGAAAGTGGTATTGATACAGAATTAGTTGATTTTCTTGCTACTTCTTGTGATAAGAAAATAACTTATGCCGGAGGAGGCACTGACGTTCAGGTTGTAAGAGATCTTCACAAAAAGGGCCTTGATATTACGATTGGAAAGGCCTATTTTTCAGGCAAAGTCAAGCATGAAGACTTGGTGTCGGTTAACCGAGAGCTGGCTGCAGTTTTATAAATCTATTTACAGATTTTTTGACATTTTCTGGTAAGAAGGGCTTTGTGAGGAAGGAATCGGCACCCGCGGATTGAAAATTGATAATATCCACTTCTGAGAGTTCAGATGAACAGATGATAATGGGTGTGGGATCGTCATTTTGTTTGAGTTTTTTGATGAACTCCATGTTATTTTCAGCAGAAAGGTAGCGATCGATGAAAATTAAAATGATATTATTATTTTCAATATGATCGAATGCATCTTTTAAGCTCGCTGACTGGATATAATTGCTGCCAGGCATAATGCGATCTAAGGTTTTTTGCAAAATGGCACGTGAAGGCTTGCTGTCGTCAATAATTAAAATAGACGTAGTCGCTTTTTTGTTAAAGTCAGGCACTAAATACCTCTTCTAGACGATGCTTAAGTGCTGGAAATATAGCACGAAGATCAGAAATGAAAGAAGAAATATCAAATTCCATTAATTCTGAGACTGCAGTATGGTTTTCTGACTTAATGCCATCGTTAATTTTCTCTAGAAATGTTTGGATTTTAGCAATGCCCTCTTCGAAACTATCGCTGCCAATGACAAGATTTTCTTGTGGAATGTTAAAAACTTCAATAAATTCTAAGAGATTATTGATGAGTGACATGAATTCACCTGACCATTGCCCAATTTCTTCAAAAGCGCCATCATTATTTTTCATGAGAAGTTTTTCTGAAATGTCTAGAGCTTTCGCTTCAGTTGTGCCGAGGTAAGACTCAATGGTGTCGACTAACTGTTTTAGGTACTCTTGGAGGTCCCCAGTTTTTATTTCAAGAATAGCATCAGAGTGTGGGGTGATGGACTGAAAATACTGGTCGGCTTCATCTAGATTGATATCTTGTCCATTAAAGCGAATCTCAGCTATGGTTCTACCTGAAGAATGTAGAATGGACTCTATACTTGTCAGGAGGTTTTCTTTGTCATAGCCTTCTTTTGTGTTGAGAAGATCAGATTGTCCGTCGATAAGTATATTCATGCTTTGTTCCTGATTAATGGCTTAGTAGTGGTAGCGTTTGCCTGCTCTAATGGTGAAAATGCGGTATAATTGTTCCATCCATATTACAAGGGCTAGTTCATGTTGAGTTGTTAGAGGGGATAAACTAAGTTTTTGTTTGTATTGCTCTTTGATGTCATTGGAGAATCCATGAGCTGAACCAAAAACAAAAACAAGGCGCCCTCGGCAATTTAACCAAGATTCGAACTGAGTTGCTAGTTTGCTCGTCTCGTATTTATCACCCCATTCACTCATAAGAATAACTTTATCGTCACCTTTAAGTTTTTTCTTTATGGCCTCTCCTTCCTGATTTAGTGCTTGGCGGATGGCTGCTTCATTTGCTTTTTGCATTTTTTTGCTGCCAAAGTACTGTAAATCAACATTTATATAAGGTGAGCATAGTTTTTTAAAGTACTGACATAGCTGTTCCATATTTTTGTTTGAACAAGGGTCTGGGGCGAGAATAAGAAGCTTTGCCAATGGTGTTCTTCTGGTAGTTTAAGGTTGAACTGTATTATGTCTTTGGCAAGGTATGTGGAACACTTAGTTAGAAGATATTTCATTGATAGAAGAACATATTGCCATATTGGATAAAGGGGAGAATGATGATAAGATTCTCTATGCCAATTACGATGAGAGCGGTCGTGTTGTCGTAATCGATGCGTTTCGGCAAAAAAGGGCAGATGTTATAAAAGAAGGAGGCGTTTTAGAGAAGGAAACCCCTCTGATTCATTTACTAAAAAGAGTTGAGGAAAAATATCAAATAAAACTACAAACGGTTTTTTGTGTAGCGCGAGGAGATGGTCGTCACTCCTATATGATCGATGATATTTCCCCATATGCAAAATTTGTAGAGGAATCTAGCCTTGATTCTGGAAAATTTTCGTCTTTATCACCGGGTAAAATCCCTCTTCACAGTGAAGTGTTTGATGCCTATAAAAGCTCTCAAAGTAAGTTGAATCGTGTTTTCGCTGTTCCATCAAATATTAGAGAGGATTTGCAAAATCAGTTGATTCAACATGAATGTTTTGTTGAGAGTTTTGTTGCTTTGCCCCGTATGCGAGTTGCTGGGACAAATTTAGGAGGAGCAGCACTCATATTGGGAATTGAAGATGAATCTTGCTATGCACTGGTGATGGATGATCAAGATCTTTATTTTTACCGTAAGCTGCCTTTTTCTATCAGTATGATGGTTCGGCAGCTCTGTGATAAACACGGTTTGCTCGCTCATCAAGTCAGGCGAATGCTTTATTGGATATTAAACCCAACAGAGTTAGGTCTCTTTCAGAAGGGGGATGACGACCAAGAAATAAAGAAACTTCATAAGCTATTTCCTAAAATTCGCGATGAAGTCGCCGACGAATTAGAGAGAATGACTATAGGCCTCAAGCAGCATCTTGTCGAGTGTGGCTTATGGGAGGTGGGCATGAAGAAGTTTTATCTATACGGGGAGTATCAGCAAATTTTCAAAAAGTTCACTTTTTTAAGAGATTTGATCCCTTTAGATGTGGAAGCTCTTCAATGTGTTAAGGAATGGCCTGCAGCAAAAGGAGTGGATTGTATGATTTTTGGACACCTTTTGGCTCTTTTAGATCATTGTTATGAAAGGCGCCTGATGATGCGTAAGGACTTAGCTAATAAAACAGCTCCTCATTATTTACGTGAGTGGTGCAGGCGCTTTTTAGGGATATAAGAGCCCTCGCTTGTGAAGATGGAACGGCTGGCAAAATCCCTTTTCATCATCAAACATTCAA
>JADGBV010000313.1 GCA_015231345.1 Planctomycetota bacterium | reverse complement strand
TCTCTAGTGATGCTCCAGATAAATTTTTATTAACGGCTTTCTGCATCATATTGATATTAGCTTTATCTTTATAAAAAACTTGAAAGTCATTTAGGTTTGGTTTTTGGTTGGACCTCATGCACTGATAAGAATACCATGATAGAAGTCTATTTAGAGGATTCCTCAGAATAGTGATGATGTGTTGTGATGAGATGAGCTTTTTGACGTAATTGTACCCAAGCATCGTAGATATTAGGCCTCGATACTGGCTTAATTGATTACTTCTATCGAGGGTATTGAAGTGCATATAAATTCCATGTTGAAATTCGTCTTCATGATCTGCTCTGCCACCAAATATTTTGTGTCCGTAAAGTTCACGTGAAATTTTAAGTGATTGGATAATCCCAGTGCTAAAATCCATTCCGCCACATTTAGCAATATGCAAAAACAGAAATATTTTAGGTTGTATCGGATTACTACTTTTGTAGCTAGGAGTGAAATTAAATTCGCCACTATTTCGGTATTCATCTAATGCAGTTGATGTCATGTTATGTTTATCAAAGATCTAATGAGCGTTGAAATTTTGAGTTTATTTCAGTGAGTTTTTCATTGGCCCTGAGAAAGTCAATTAACTCGTGAGATGAGAAGTTTAAGTGAGGTGCGAATTTATCGAAAACAATACGAATCAACTCTAAATCCTTGGGTTCATCCAAGGTTATTCGTAAATCGGCATTGTTGACTTCTGAAGCATAATTGCTTGTTAGGAACTTATTTTCTGGTGCCCTCAGATAGGGGGTGACATGTTCCCTATCAACTTCATCAGAGCTTTTTGACCAAGCTTTTTTTAATGCATTAAAGGAGAATACTTCTACGTCCAAACCATCAGGGAAAGAGGGAGGATTTACATTACTGCAATAGTCGACTTGAGAGCGTAAATAAAGCGTGCAAACATCATCTATTATACGGTAATCATGTAGAGGACAGTCTCCTGTTAGCCTGATGATCTCTTGTGCTTGATGGTGTAATGCTGCTTGATAATACCGATCTAATACATCTAAGGCATTGCCTCGAAAGCAAGACATATTTAATGACTCTGCAAGTTCTTCTAATGGATCATCTTCTTTGTTATTGGTAGTGGCTATGACGACTTGCTGAATGTGTCGAGAAGGGCGAATTCTTTCCAGCATAACCTCTATAGATGTCTTAGACTCAATGAGAGGCATCATCATTTTTCCGGGGAGCCTACTTGACCCCATTCTTGCCTGAATGATGGCGGTAAAAGACATACTAATTATAACTCCACATTGTTGGATTGATAATAGATTCGGTCACTAATGGTTGGCAGATACCCTTCCACTCTTCGATCAGAGATTGTTGTAATGTCATGTGTTTATAAGTATTTACGGTTTCTGCAAGTTGTTCAGTAGAGTCAGATCCAATCACTAGCGGAGACTTTAATGATTTGCCAAATTGAAGAGCGAAAGAGTGAGCTGAAAGCTTGTGAGTGAGAAGAAATTGATGCCAAATGAGGCTTAATTTATATGCTTGAGGTAATTTTGACTTTACTAGCTCTGGAGGCGATAAGAGGATGCCTTGTAAATATAAGCTGCGAACGAAGATTATCTTGTTGAGTTCTTTTGCCTTCTGAAATACACCTGCGTCAATCATGGAATGATCCCATGCATTAGACGGCACTTGTATAATGGAAATCCCCTCGTGGTCCAGGGCGCGGTGAGCCTGTTTTGCTGTATAAACAGAAACACCTAGGTTCTGTAGTAGTCCTAGATCCTTGGCTTTTCGTAAGCCACTTCCTAGTGCCTTGTCCCAGTAATCGAGCATATCGTGGTTGTGAAGCATACAGCCCCAGACAGATTTCGCTTGTAATGATTTTAATGATGACTTTATTGAATTAAATACATTATCCGAAGTGGCTGATTGTAGATTAGGGTGTATTTTAGTGACCACTTTAGCCTCTTGCTGATGTTCAATTTGGTCAATCGCTTTACCTAGGAAATTCTCGCTATTGGGGTAAGCTTGAGCTGTATCGAACTGACGTATTCCTAAATTCCAAGCTGCAGCTATAAGTTTGTTTGCTGAAATTTGTGTGGGAATATTGCTCGTATTTGTGATTCCATAATTGATGCCAAGTTGGGCGGTTCCCAGCACAACTTCTTCAGAAATTGGATTAGGATCTTTCATATCAAAGAATTCGTTCCAAATAAATTCTTAGATCGAGGTTGTGGAAATAACATATTCACAGAAAGTAAGGATGGGCTTGAGTCTCATCATTCAAAGATAAGTTGATTTTCGGTAGGCTTCATAGATAGCTTTGCTAGTAGGGGTGATCATATGGCTTCTAAAAAAACAATCAAGCTGACCGATTTCGCACCATTGTAATTCACTATACTCCCCTTTAAAATTATAGTTGCTTTGCTCTTTCTGATTAACTTTAATGAGAATCCCCAGATCATAGACTTGATTGAATTGATCAAAAATTAAGCAGAAGACTCTAGAAGATAAGATATTGCTGTTCGTAATACCTGTTTCTTCATAAAGTTCATCTTTTATTTGCGCGAGACAATCAAGGGCAAACTCTTCAGCAAGACCTCCTGCAGGTGCTAATTCCCAGTGTTCTTTATATTCAGAAACATTATTGCTTCGTTTTCCTAGAAGTGCTTTCCCTGATTGATTAATAACTAATCCATTTACGCCTACAGGAGCAGGCCCATTTCTTAGCTTCCCTTGAATGGATGGATAGACATATTGATATTCGACCTTGTGAAGAGAAAGTTTTAGGTGTCCTTTGTTGGATGTATGATGAGAATAACACGTTACATTTCCATTGAATAATTGTTTATTAGAGGCGCAGGCTTTCTGCCAGATTTGATGAGCTTGTTCTTTGAACTCAGGAGGAAAATCAAGAGTGTCATTGGAAATCACGCACTCTATCTCCTCGATGTAGGAGCTTAGAATCGCTGTTGATTGCAGTTCCTTAAATAATGAATGGATTTCAAGGTGTGAATTAATTTCATAGGAGGCATGATTATTATGACTACGCTTTTCAGGGTTATAAAAAATAACAGGAAGGCTAGCTTGCTGAGCTGCAATGATGCCATTATCAGAATCTTCTATGACGAAGGCTTGATGTTTTGGGTATTTTTCGATAACTTTTAAATATATATCAGGCGAAGGCTTGGCTTTAGCTACGTCATCTCCACAAATGACTAAATCAAATAAGTTACCTAAAGCAAAACTGTCGAGGTGTGCATCGATATATTCTCTGTTAGATGATGTGGCTACAGTAAGGGTTACATCTTTAGCATGAAGTTCTAATAAGAGATCTCTAATATGTTCAGTGGGTTGTGTTGTTCGGTGCAGCTGTGAAAATTGCTGATTAAATTCTAGTTTGAGAGATTCTGTGGTGCAATCAAACTTATGCTTGTGGCAAAGGTAGGCTGCTATTTCATTTAAATTCGGTCCATTAAGATATCCGAACTCTTTCTTTGAAGGGTGCCCGCCATGATTGCAAACAATAGTTTCATAGATATTATAAAGGGCTTGAGAGGTATTTGCTATAACACCATCGAAGTCAAATATGAAAAGCCATGGTTTCATGTCTTTTGTAAATGATATAAGCGGTTCTGTCCGTAAGGACCAAAAGATGTGTCAAAATTGTTGTTGTTGGCTAATTGCAATTTAGTGACTGCTTCCATGAGAGGGTGATCATAATTAACATTGCCATCATTTATCATGGGAATAAGGATATAAAGAAGCATATCGTGTAAACTGGCAAAGTCTTCTGTCTTGAGAAGATTGAGTCCAAGTCTTTGTTCAGCAAACTTCAAATAACTGTTCTCATCAATGAATTTATTGAAATCTGCTGGCTTACGAGGGGCTAGATCTGCCATTTGACGAAGTTGATTTTGCTGATTATAAGTCTGTTCTATATTTTCGATAAGTATTAAATGTCCCTTATCTTTTAATTTATGACTTAATTGCTTTAAGGCATTTTCCTGAAGTTCTGAAGTATTTAAGTTGATCAAGCAGCGGTCTGTATAAATGATATCATAATGGTCTAAGATTCCTTTGTGGGATTCCAACTCTAAAACATTTGCTTGTAGAAAAGAAACTTTTGATTCAGGGTAATCAGCTTCTTTCGTCGCTAATGCATGTTCGACCATTTCTGGAATAAAATCGACTCCTGTAAAGTTGTGATCTGGAAAATGCTGAGATAATAAGAAGCAGTTGAATCCATTTCCGCATCCTACTTCAAGTATATTTAGAGGTTTGTTATGGGTTATGGTTTTGATAGATCTTGCCAGAGCATCAACTTCTAATTTTTTTATTGTGGAAGTTTTAGTGGTGGCTTTTAAGTCTTGCTTGTAGGTCGTTGCCCAATTTTTCCAGTGCTGTTCAATCTCAGTTAAATTCATGATAGTTGGTTTAAGGATTAAAATACGTTCGGGATATCTTCTTCGAGCAATGGATTTCCACGAAGAATGTGTCTTTGGCTTGATTGCCCAATTAAGGCTTTTAAATGTTTAGGGTGAATTCCATTGCCTGGGCGAATAGCTCTGATATTATCTTGACTGAAAACCTCCCCTTTGTTGATGTCCTTTATGGCGAATAAACTTCGCCGAAAGGCAACACTACCTTGCTCAGAAGATCCAGGCCCATATTGTATCTTGCCTAGGGATTGCTCTG